>NZ_JBHLZP010000428.1:7186-9206 GCF_042429965.1 Actinoallomurus acaciae | reverse complement strand
CGCTGCGCGCGGCGATCGCGCGGCACGTCGGGGTGTCGCGCGGCATCCGCGCGTCCGCCGACGACGTCATCGTGACGAGTGGCATCCAGCAGGCGCTCGACCTGGTCGGGCGGGTCCTGCTCCAGCCCGGCGACCGGGTGGCGGTGGAGCGGCCCGGGTACCCGCCGGCGCGGATGCTGTTCCGGTCCCTCGGCCTGCGCGTGACCGGGGTGCCGGTCGACGCGGAGGGGCTGCGGGTGGACGCCCTGCCCGAGGACGCGCGCGCCGTCTACGTCACGCCGTCGCACCAGTTCCCGCTCGGCATGCCGATGTCGCTGGCCCGCCGTACGGCGCTGCTCACGTGGGCCGGGCGGCATGGCGCCGCGGTGATCGAGGACGACTACGACAGCGAGTTCCGCTTCGGCGGGCGCCCGATCGAGCCCCTGCAGAACCTCGACCGGAACGGACTGGTCCTGTACACCGGCTCGTTCTCCAAGGTCCTGGTGCCGCGGACGCGCATCGGCTTCCTCGTGGCGCCGGCGTCGCTGCGGGCGGCGCTGACCGCGGCCAGGTTCGTCACCGACTGGCACTCCCCGCTGCCGACGCAGGCCGTCCTGGCCCGCTTCATCGACGAGGGGGCGCTCGCCCGGCACGTCCGCCGGATGCGGCAGGAGTACGAGAGCCGCCACGCGTTGCTGATGGCGACGCTGCGGCGCGAGTTCGCCGGCCGGCTCGATCCGGTCCCCTCGACGGCGGGCCTGCACATCAGCGCCTTCACCGCCGCCGACCCCGAAGCCGCGGCCGAGCGCGCCAGGGCGGCCGGGGCCCAGGTGCACACGCTCGCCGAGGTCGCCATGGACCCCGGCACCCGGCCGGGCCTCGCCTTCGGCTACGGCGCCATCCCGGCGGGCCGGATCCGGGAGGGGCTCGCCCGCCTGAGCGACGCTCTATCTCCCATATAGTGAGACGGATTCTCTCATTTGACGAGATAGGGGGTACGTTGATCGCGGAAGGGCAAGGTGATGACGATGCTCCGAGAATGGGACGCCGCCGCGTACGACTCGCTCCCGTTGCCGCACCTCCGCTGGGGACGACGCACACTCGAGCGCCTGTCGTTCGCCGGCGACGAGACGGTCCTGGAGGCCGGCTGCGGTACCGGCCGCGACACCGAGGCGCTGCTCGACCGGCTCCCCCACGGCCGCGTCGTCGCCGTCGACGGATCGGCCCGGATGCTTCAGCGGCTGCGCGAGCGGCTGGCGGACCGGCTCGACCGGGTCGAGGCGATCCAGGCCGACCTGCTCGCGCCGCTGCCCGCCGCCGACCCTGCCGACGCGGCCTTCAGCGTGGCGACCTTCCACTGGATCCACGACCACGACACGCTGTTCGCCAACATCGCCCGCGCGCTCCGGCCGGGCGCCCGGTTCGCCGTCGACTGCGGCGGGAAGGGCAACGTGGCCCGCGTACGGGCCGCCATCGCGGACGTGCTCGGCGAACCCACCGACATGTGGAACTTCGCCGGCACGGAGGAGACGCGCGAACGACTCGAACGCGCCGGCTTCACCGACGTCGAGGTCGCCCTGGTGGAGGACCCCGCACGGCTGGAGCCGGGCGATCAGTTCCACAGCTACCTGGCGATCGTCGTACTCGGCGCACACCTGGACCGAATCCCGCCGTCGGAGCACCGCGCCTTCGTGGAGGCGGTGGCGGAACGCCTGGACGAGCCGGTCGTGGACTACGTACGACTGACCTTCACCGCGACCCGGGCCGCCTGACCCGGAGGCACGGCGGCGTGCCGAGATCGCGGCATCGGTACGCCGACGGTCCGCTGGCGCCGCCGGGCGGGCGCCGATCGGTCCATGCCTCCGGCTCCGCCGCCCGCCCAGACCAACCTGCTCACAGCGCTGACACGCCGACACTCCGCCAGGGCCGCCGGGCGGCGGCGTAGGGGGCGCCGATCGGCCTATACCGCCAACTCCACCGCCCGCCACGCCGACCGCCCAGACCAACCCGCTCACGGCGCCGGCACGCCGACACTCCGCCA
>NZ_JBHLZP010000428.1:0-6943 GCF_042429965.1 Actinoallomurus acaciae | reverse complement strand
TGGGGACACCAACCGGCCCATGCCGCCAACTCCACCGCCCGCCACGCCGACCGCCCAGACCAACCCGCTCACGGCGGCGGCGTGGGGACGCCGATCGATCCATACCGCCAGCTCCGCCGTCTGCCACGCCAACCACCTAGTCCGACCTGCTCGCGCCGACGCCGACAGTCCGCCGGGGCCGCCGGGCGGCGGCGTAGAGGGTGCCGGGCGGCGGCGTCGGGGGCGCCAGGGGGCGCCGATCGATCCATACCGCCAGCTCCGCCGTCTGCCACGCCGACGGCCTAGACCAACCTGCTCACGGCGTCGGCAGGCCGACAGTCCGTCAGAGCCGCCGAGCGACGGCATGAGGGCATCGATCGGCCCATGCCGCCAACTCCGCCGTTCGCCCCGCCGACCGTCCGGACCGACCTGCTCGCGTCGCTGTCGACGCGGCCTTCAGCGTGGCGACCTTCCACTGGATTCGTGCCGTTCGCGGTGCTCCGGCACGCTCGTCTAGCGCTTTGGCGTCCGTCGCGCCGTTCAGGTGTACGCGCTCGCCTCGGCCGGCTGCGCGTCGGTGCTGTCGGCCCTCCTGGCCGGGTGGCCGCCCAGGGGAGGCGCCACGCCTTCACCTCGTCCCGCTCGCCGGGCTCGGCGCGTCGGTTTCGCCCCGACGGCTCAGTCGCTGCTTCGGCGCCCCGACCGCCGGGCAGTGGAATCGCCGCGATGCGGTCGTGACGGCCGGTGTTCGCCGTCGTGACCGCGGCCTCCGTACCGCTCGCGTCCGCGCCCAGCCGGACCGGCCGCGTCCGGCGCCCGCCACTCGACGGTCGCATGGACCTGCCGTCAGTGGACGTCTTCCGGCGCACCATCCGCACGTCGATACTGCCGTTCCCCCTCGCCCAATACATCTCCGTCCCTTCGGGGTAGCCGGTGTGTCGGTCCGCCCTGCGTGCCATCGGACGCATCGGTCATCGGCCGGACGGGTCGCGGGGCGCGGCCGGGGAGGGCCCGGTGGGTGGGGAACGTGGCGAGCAGGCGCTGATCGCGAGGCCCAGGGCCGCGCCGTGGACGAAGGCGTTCGCGGCGTGCGTGTGGAGAGTGTGGGCGGCGGTGGAATCGAGGTGGCGGGCGATCGCGGCGGCCGCGCCGATGGACCGTGACCCCGACCGGTCTTTCATGACGTGGGTGTAGCCGGTGGCGGCGATGCTCCCGACCGCGGCCACGCCCAGGCCGTATCGGTCGCCCATGCTGCCCGCGGGCAGCAGCGCGGCGAAGACCAGGGTGTAGGCGTCGACGATCCACTCCAGCGCGGTCGCTCCGGCGTACAGGGAGACGGCGAAGGTCGGGATCGCCACGTTGACGATCGTGGTGTCGACCACGATCACCAGCGGGGACAACGCCAGCACCGCCAGCGTGAGCCAGCGCCGCGGGTACGCCGGCGGAGCCTGGTCCGGCACGGCGGGCGGCGCGGCCCCGGGGCGGTGGGGGGCGGGGCGGTCATCGGTGGCTCAAATGATTGATCAACCAATAAATAGACGAAGGACTCCGGCCGCGCGGCCGGAGTCTCAGTCGATCCGCAGGTAGTCCGGAGGCAGGTCCAGCACCGCACCCAGATTGAGCAGGTTGCCGTAGGCCATGAACCGGGTCACGGCGCCGCGGTCGGCGCCGGTCAGCTTGCTCACCAGGTCGAAGACCTCCATGTAACCCTCGCGCACGGCACTGCGGATCTCCGGGTCGGCCGAGGCCGCGTGGCCCTGCATCTGACAGCGCAGCGCGTCGGGATTGGCGAGGGCCTGGCGGTAGTTGCGGCCCAGGACGGCCAGCGACCCCTCCGGCGTCGCGGCCGGCCTCCACGCCGCGGCGAAGGCACTGCGGACCTGCGCGCGCACCGCCTCCAAGGCGGCCAGGAACAGCGCCTTCTTGTCGGGGAACAAGGCGTAGATGTAGGGCTGGGAGATCCCGGCCCGCCTGGCGATGGCGGCCGTCCTGGTCGCGTGGAAGCCGTGCTCGGCGAACTCATGGATGGCCGCCTCGAGCACCTGCTCACGCCGCTGCTCTGCCGTCGGGCGCGTACTCACGCCATGGTTATTGATAGGCCAATCAGTAACTGTCAACACAGAACGGCGGAACGCCCGCGCCTACTCGGACAGCGCGGCGACCTGGCGCATCTTGTTGATCGTGTCCAGGGCGGCGACCTTGTAGGACTCCGCCAGGGTCGGGTAGTTGAAGACGGCGTCGACCAGGTAGTCGATCGTCCCTCCGCAGCCCATCACGGTCTGGCCGATGTGCACGAGCTCGGTCGCGCCCGTGCCGAAGACGTGCACGCCCAGCAGGCGGCGGTCCTCCGGGGACACCAGGAGCTTCAGCATGCCGTACGAGTCGCCGATGATCTGCCCGCGCGCCAGCTCGCGGTAGCGGGAGACGCCGACCTCGAACGGGATGCGCTCGGCGGTCAGCTGGTCCTCCGTACGGCCGACGAAGCTGATCTCGGGGATCGTGTAGATCCCGATCGGCTGCAGCTGATGCATCTCGCGGGCCGGCTCGCCGCACGCGTGGTGACCGGCCAGGCGGCCCTGCTCCATGGACGTCGCCGCCAGGGCCGGGAAGCCGATCACGTCGCCGACCGCGTAGATGTGCGGCACGGCGGTGCGGAAGTACTCGTCGACCTTGATGCGCCCGCGGGCGTCGGCGGTCAGGCCGGCCTGGTCCAGGTCGAGGGCGTCGGTGGCGCCCTGGCGGCCCGCGGAGTACATGACCGTGTCCGCCGGGATCTTCTTGCCGCTCTCCAGGATGGTCATCGCGCCGATCCGCGTACCCCCGAAGGACCGGCGCTCCACCGCGGCGACGGTCTCACCGAACCGGAACGTCACCGCGAGGTCCCGCAGGTGGTACTTGAGCGCCTCGACGATCTCCAGGTCGCAGAACTCGAGCATGCGCTCCCGGCGTTCGACCACGGTGACCTTGGTGCCGAGGGCGGCGAACATCGAGGCGTACTCGATGCCGATCACCCCGGCGCCGACGACGACCATGGTCTGCGGCAGGCGCTCGAGGCTGATGATGCCGTCCGAGTCGATGATCGTGCTGTCGTCGAACTCGACCGTGTCCGGGCGCGCCGGATGCGTGCCGGTGGCGATGATGATCTTGTCGGCGCTGAACTTGCTCTCGCGTCCCGTCAGCGGGTCGCTCACCTCGACCGTGTGCGGGTCGGTGAAGCGTGCGGTGCCGTCCAGCAGGGCGACGTGGTTGCGGGACAGCTGGCTTCGGATCACGTCGACCTCGCGTCCCACCACGTGCTGGGTGCGCGCCGCGAGGTCGGCGACGGTGATCTCCTCCTTGACCCGGTAGCTCTGGCCGTACAGCTCGCGCTGGTTGAGGCCGGTCAGGTAGAGCACCGCCTCGCGAAGCGTCTTGGACGGGATGGTGCCGGTGTTGATGCACACCCCGCCGACCATGTTCCGGCGTTCGACGACCGCCACCCGGCGGCCGAGCTTCGCCGCGGCGATCGCCGCTTTCTGCCCCCCGGGCCCAGATCCCAGGACAAGTACGTCGAAGTCGTACACACCCCTAGTCTGGCGTGACCGCGCCCGGTGATCCAGTCCGCCCCGGCCCCTTCTGGACCGGGATGGTGAGGAGGACGCCGCCGTTCTGGTCGTGTACCTCGAACCACCGCAGGTCCGAGCGTCGCAGCGCCGTGCCGCCGTGCACCTGAAGGTGATCGGGCGCGCCGGGCACGCCGTACCCCGACCCGGGGACGGCCCACTCGGTCATGACGTGCCGCGCTCCGGTGGTGGAGACCGCGACCAGCTCGCAGGTCCGCGGCCCGGTGATGTGAGTGAGGTCGAGGGCGATGTGGGTGCCCCAGCTCTTGTCCTCCATCGCGACGACGCCGGCGACACCGGTCCTCGGGTCGGTGGCACGCCGGATCTCGCCCCAGGCCAGCAGGTCCGCCGGCACGCTGTCGTGGTCGTGCCCGTAGGCGCCCGGGCCGGTGACCGGCGCGCCGACGGCGGCGCCGCCCGCGAGGAGCGCGGCACCGGCCGCCAGGCCGATGATCGTCGTGCCGCGGCGCCGGCGGCGCTCGTCGACCCTGCGGCGGCGGAGCAGCCGGGACAGCTCGTCCGGCCCGGTCGGGCGTCCCGATGACGGCGGGTCCACGGTGTCCTCCTCCGGAGGCGCGACACCGGAGAAGAGCTCTCGCATGCCCGCGAGCTCGCCGAGTTCGCGTGCGCACCGGTCGCAGTCGGCCAGGTGGGCCTCGAAGACCCGCCGGTCGTCCTCTTCGAGCAGGCCCAGGGCGTACGCCCCCACGTCGGTGTGCGCGGCCTCGTCGACGCGGTCGATCATGTCGTCACCCCCTTCTCCTCCAGCACGACGCGCAGCGCCCGTACGGCGTAGTAGACGCGTGACTTGACCGTGCCCACGGGGATGCCGAGGGCCTCGGCGGCCTGGTTGACCGACCGGTCGCGCAGGATCGTCTCGTTCAGGACCTCCCGGTGCGCCGGGGACAGTTCCTTCAGCGCCTCGGTCACGAGGATGGTGCGCAGGAGGTCCTCCAGGCCGTCCTCCACGTCCGGCAGCGTCTCCAGCTCGGCCTCGCCGGTCTCGGGCGGCCGGGCGTTCTTCCGGCGCCGGTCGTCGATCACGATGCGGCGGGCGACCGTCGCCAGCCAGGGCAGCAGGCTCCCGCCGTCGGGGTCGAGCCGGTCGATGCTGCGCCAGGCCCGGATCATCGTCTCCTGGACGACGTCCTCGGCCCACTGCCGATCGCCGCCGGTCGCCCGCGCGACGAGGGAGAACAGCGGCCGGTGGTATTCGCGGTAGAGCGCCGCGATCGCGCGTTCGTCGTCGGCGGCCCGCGAGCGATCCGTCTTGCCGCGGAATCCGGGAAATGCCATGGCGGGGGTTCTCCGGGCGGGGAGGCTGATGATCGACTTTAGATCGGACTCCGGCCTCGCGCCAGGGACCACCGCGCGGCCCGGACCTCGCGCGCCGGTGGGGGCGTCCCTCAGAGGACCTTGCGCAGCCAGTGCTCCACGCCGGCGATGTGCACGGTCGCGAGGGCGCGCGCGACGTCCGCCTCCCGGGTGGCGAGCGCGTCGAGGATCGCGTGGTGTTCGTCCAGCGTGCGCCTGAGCGCGCCCTCCTGGGTGAGCCCACGCCAGACCCGCGCCCGGATGGTCGGCCCGCACAGCGTGTCGACCAGGGAGTAGAGCACCGAGTTGCCGGCCGCCTCGGCGATGCGGCGGTGGAACTCCAGGTCGTTCTCGACGAGGTCCTCCACGGAGGACTCGCCGGTGACGCGGGTGAGGTGGTCGCGCAGCGAGTCCACCGTCTCAAGGCTGATCTTCTGCGCCGCGAGGGCCGTGGCGGCGGGCTCGAGGATGCGCCGGACCTCGAAGAACTCCAGCACGGTCGCGTCGTGGTGCAGGTCGACGATGAAGCTCAGCCCGTCGAGGAGGGCCTTGGGCTCCAGGCTCGTGACGTACGTGCCGTCGCCCTGGCGCACGTCGAGGATGCGCACCAGCGACAGCGCGCGCACGGCCTCGCGCAGGGAGTTGCGGGACAGCCCCAGCTGGGCGGCCAGGTCGGCCTCTTTCGGCAGCCGGTCGCCGGGCCTGAGCTCCCCCGAAACGATCATCCCCTTGATCTTCTCGATCGCCTCATCAGTGATCGGCATGACTCCCCTACCCCAGCTCCCCAGGTCGACGGTCCCGTACTCATCCGTCACCGCCAAGCGTCCCACGTGGCCTTCGCCGGCCACCCCGTAACCGCGCGTCGACTCCGTCGAACCGCCGTCGCGGGCCCGGTCCGCGCATGAGCCGACGGTGGCCTACCTCCCGGAATGTGCAGATCGCTTGTGGTGAACACGGTTCGTGGTGAAAACTGATCCACCGATAAGCGCGGCATCGAGACAATGCGTCGAGCCGCCTTTTTCTTACGGTGCACACGGGGTCGAGCACGGACGAGGGTCGGTTTGCTGGGGGACGCGGGAGTCGGCCGGTCGATGAGCCGGGACGAGATCGACCGTGCGCTGACGCGCCTGAAGAGCGAACGCGAACGCATCACCCAGGGCCTGCTGGAGCTTGAGGACCATCAGGGCTACCAGCTGCTGAAGGGCACCCGGCTGACCGGCGAGACCGAGCGGTCCTGGGTCGGCATCAGCGGGCGGATGGCCACGCTGTGGAAACTGTTCGACGCCCATGGAAAAGTGCTCGGCGAGGCCGAGGAACTGCGAGAGCGCCATTCCAAGCCCGGTCAGGCCCAGCTCGCCGAGCTGACCCGCCTGCTCACCGGCACCTCCGTCGAGCTGGTGAGCGAGGAGATCCCCCTCGAGGAGCGGACCCTGCTCGGCCCGACCGGCGAGTGGCTGACGCTCGACGCCGTGATCCAGCGGATGACGCCCCTGTACGAGGAGACCGCCGGCCTGGTCGCCTCGGTGAACGAGGTCTGGTCGGCCCTGCTCACCCGCCTTGGCGAGGTGGAGGAGACGGCGCGCGCCGTGACGGCCCTGCACGGCGCCCTCGGCGCGCGCGAGCCGGAGTTCGACCGGGTGTCCGGACTCCTCGCGACGGTGAGCGAAACGGTGCGGTCCGACCCGATGTCGCTCACGTCCGGCGGAAAGGCCGACACCGCGCGGATCGACGCGATCGGGGCCGAGCTGACGGCCCTGCACGGCCGGCTGGAAGACGCCCTGCGGATCCGCGACGAGCACGACGCGCGGGCCCGCGGCATCGAGGCCACGATCGGCCTGGTCGAGACGGCCGAGCACGAGGCCGCCGCGGCCCGGGACCGGGTCCTCGCCAAGATCGACTCACCGGCGCTGCCCGACATTCCGGTGACATCGGTCGCGCTCCGCGACCGGCTCGCGGCCCTGGAGGGGCTGCGCGGCGAGGGCCGGTGGATCGAGCTGGCGACACGCGCCGCCGAGGTCGAGCGGGCCGCCGCCACCGCGCTCGACCAG
>NZ_JBHLZP010000427.1:0-6955 GCF_042429965.1 Actinoallomurus acaciae | reverse complement strand
CCCTGCAGCGCGCGCTGGACGCCGTCGCCGGGATCGGCGCCCCGGTCGTGGCCGCGATCACCGGTTACGCGCTCGGCGGCGGGCTGGAGCTCGCCCTGTCCGCCGACTTCCGGGTCGCCGGCGAGTCGGCCAAGGTCGGTCAGCCGGAGATCCTGCTCGGCGTCATCCCCGGCGCCGGGGGCACGCAGCGGCTGCCGCGGCTGATCGGCCCGTCCCGCGCCAAGGACCTGATCTTCACCGGCCGGCACGTCCCGGCGGACGAGGCGCTCGCCCTCGGGCTCGTCGACAAGGTCGTGCCGGACGACCAGGTGTACGAGGCCGCCAAGGAGCTGGCCGCGCGGTACGCCGGCGGGCCCGCGGCCGCGCTGCGCGCCGCCAAGCAGGCCGTCGACGCGGGTCTGGAGGTCGATCTCGCCACCGGGCTGGAGATCGAGCGGGTGCACTTCTCCGGCCTGTTCGCCACCGAGGACCAGAAGATCGGGATGCGGAGCTTTGTCGAGGAAGGACCGGGAAAGGCGAAGTTCATCGGCCGCTGAGCGGAACCTGCCTCCCGTCCCGTACGTCACACGTCGTGGACCCGTACCGAAGACCAGGAGGTGAGCGTGGCCCAGCCGCAGTTGCCGCCGGCCGCCATGGCCCGGCTCGACCAGGCACGGCAGACGGGCACGTGGACCTCCAGCCTGAGCGTCGGTGAGTTCGCCGGCCTGCGCTCTCTCGGGTTCGAACCGGTCGGCCAGGTGATGGGCAGCACGGTCCACAACCTCGGCTGGTGGTACGGCGCGAGGGTCGACTGCGGCTACCGCAGCGGGCTCTTCGGGTCGGGCGCCGCCGTCACCGTCACCTCGGGCGTGCGGGGGGCCTGGAGCGGATACGGCACCTACGTCGACACGCTCTACCGAGCCCGGCACACCGCGATGAGCCGCATGGCCGCCGAGTGCGCGGCGCTCGGCGGCGACGGCGTCGTCGCGGTCGAACTCACGATCGCGCCGTTCCAGGGCGCCGCACATCACCTGGAGTTCCAGGCGGTCGGCACGGCCGTGCGCGCGGCCGGTCCCGTACGGCCCGGCCGGGTCTTCCTGTCCCACCTCAGCGGCCAGGACTTCGCCAAGCTCATCCAGGCCGGCTGGGTGCCGGTCGACCTCGTGATGGGCGCCTCGGTGGGTGTACGCCACGACGACTGGCGTACCGGCTGGTCGACCGGGACGTTCGCCCCCGCCCAGGAGGTGGTGGGCTGGACCGAGCTCGTCTCGGTCACCCGGCACGAGGCACGCGCGCACTTCCTCTCCGACACCGCGCGAACCGGCGCCGACGGCGTCGTGGTGTCCGGCATCGACCTGCGCGTACGCGAGCGCGAATGCTCCTACAACGACAAGCAGCACGACCACGTCGTCGAGACGACGATCATCGGCACCGCCGTCGCCGAGTTCCGCACCACCCACCGAACGCCCTCCTCGCTGACGATCATGAGGTTGTAGACAGATGACCGATCCCGTTTCCCAGGGAGTCCCCGCCGACGCGATGGCACGCCTCGCCGAGCTACGGCCGGGAGCCCCCGGGGCACTGTTCACCAGCGACCTGTCCGTCAACGAGTTCCTGCTGGTCCGCGAGGCGGGCTTCCGGCCGCTCGGCCTGGTGCTGGGCAGCTCGATCTACCACGTCGGCATCCAGGTCGGCCGGTGGAGCAAGAACATGGAGCTCGACCAGCTCTCCGGCGCGATGTACCACGCACGTGAGCTGGCGATGACCCGCATGGAGGCCGAGGCCGACCAGCTCGGCGCGGACGGCATCGTCGGGGTGCGCCTGCGCGTGGAGTTCCGCGACTTCGGCAGCGACATCGCCGAGTTCATCGCCATCGGCACCGCGGTCAAGGCCGACGACACCTCGCAGAACTGGCGCAACAACAAGAACCAGCCGTTCACCTCCGACCTGAACGGCCAGGACTTCTGGACCCTCATCCAGGCGGGCTACGCCCCGCTGGGCATGGTCATGGGCACGTGCGTGTACCACGTCGCGCACCGGCGGCTCGGGTCGGTGCTCGGCAGCATGGGGCAGAACGTCGAGATCCCGGAGTTCACCCAGGCCCTGTACGACGCGCGGGAACTGGCGATGAGCCGCATGCAGGCCGAGGGCCAGGCGCTGCACGCGGAGGGCATCGTCGGGGTGTACCTGGACCAGTTCCACCACCAGTGGGGCGGCCACACGATGGAGTTCTTCGCCATCGGCACCGCCGTGCGCCCGCTGCGCGCCGATCATGTGATCGCCAAGCCGCAGATGGTGCTCGGCCTCGACCGCTGATTCACTGGTCCTCATGGAATTCGACATGGTGGCCGCCGCGCTGCGGCAGGACGCGGCGGACGTCGCCACCTACGCGCGCGTGCTCACGGTGAGCCTGGCCGACGCCCTGCCGCCGGGCAGCGTGACGGTCGAGTACGAGCGGAGCCTCGGTGACCGTCTCAAGGGGCGCGAGGGCCACCCCAGCCGGATCGTGGTCCGGCTGGGCGAGCGCACCCTGTCGCTGACGGGCGGTCACCGGCCGGTCGCCGAGGTCCACCACGAGGTGCGCGGCGTGGTGCTGTCCCGCGACCAGGTGAGCCTGGACGTGTGGATCCAGGCGCTGGCCCGTGAGCTGGTCGCCCAGGCCGAGGCGGACGCCCGCGCCGCCGAGGCCCTGCGCCGCCTGGTCACCGGCTCCTGACCCCGCCCGATCGGCCTCACGCGGCTCGGCCTCACGCGGCGGACCGCCGCGCGTACACCTCGATCTCGATCTTCATCCGGGGGTCGGCGAGGCCGCACACGAGCATCGTGGCGGCCGGCCGGATCTCACCGAAGCAGCGGCGCAGGACCGGCCAGCAGGGTTCGAAGTCCGCCCGGTCGGGCAGCAGATAGCGCACCCGCACCACGTCGGCGAAGGCGCACTTCGCCTCGGCCAGCGCGGCCCCGATGTTGCGGAGGCACTGCTCGGCCTGCTCCACGACGTCGTCGGAGATCGTCATGGTGGCGTAGTCGAACCCGGTGGTCCCCGACACATGAACCCGGTCGCCGTCGACCACGGCGCGGGCGTAGCCGATCTGCTCCTCGAAGGTCGAGCCGCTGAGGATCGCGCGTCGCTCTGTCATGCGCCGAACGCTAAGGGGACCAGCGCGGATACGTCTAATACGCCCTCCGGCGCCGCTTGATATCTCTAGGCGTATGGAGCGCCCCGAACTGCCGCTGGCACAGTTGCACGCCTTCGTCGTGCTCGCCGAGGAACTCCACTTCGGCCACGCCGCCGCGCGTCTGGACATCGCCCAGCCGCCGCTGAGCCAGCAGATCCGCCGCCTGGAGGACAAGGTCGGCCACCCGCTGTTCGACCGCGAGCCCCGGCGCGTCACGCTCACCCCGGCGGGCCGCGAGCTTCTCCCGGCCGCCCGGCGGGCCCTCGCCGACCTCACGGCCGGCCTGGCCGCGGCCCGGGCCGTCGGGAGCGGAGAGGCCGGCCGGCTGCGGATCGGCTTCGCCGCCTCCCTCGCACTGACCGTCCTGCCCGGCCTGCTGCGCACCTTCCGGCAGCGGTTTCCCGGCGTGCACCTGGACATCCACGAGATGACCACCGCGCCACAGATCGCCGCCCTGCGCGGGGCGGCCATCGACATCGGACTGCTGCGCGAACCCCCGGCCGACGAGGCGGAACTCCGCTTCGCAACGATACTGAGCGAGCCCTTCGTGGCCGTCCTGCCGTCCACCCACCCACTGTCCGCCGGGCGGACCGTGCGACTCGCGCGGCTGGCGGACTCGCCGTTCGTGCTGCTGCCCCGCGAGGTCGGCCCGCGACTCCACGACCAGATCACCGGCCTGTGCGCCGCGGCGGGCTTCACCCCCCGGATATCCCAGCACGCGGTGGAGTGGCAGACCGTGTGCGCGCTCGTGCGAAGCGGACTGGGCGTCTCCCTGGCCCCGGCGAGCATCCGGCACATCCGCCTGAAGGGCGTCGCGTTCCGCGGGATCGAGCCCGGCACCGCCCGCACACGCGTCGCCGTCGGGTGGCGCGGGGACGATCGGAACCCCCTGGTCGCGCACCTGCTGGCGACCGTCGGCCACGCTCCGCCGGAGCCCGTCACCTGACCGCGCCCGGCGGCCAGGGTCGCCGTGCGCCGGTGGTGTTCGACGACGCCGGATGAGGTCCTGGACGTCAGGCCGCCGAGAACGAGGTCGGCGCGGCGTCACAGGTGCCGGTGGAGGTCGGCGACGTCGAGCAGGGGCAGGCCCCAGCGCAGGGCGAAGATCTCCAGATCGGCGGCGTCGGCCATGGTGCCGTCGGGGTTCATCACCTCGCAGCACACTCCGACGGGCGCCAGACCCGCCGCGGCGCACAGGGCGACGGTGGCCTCGGTGTGCCCGGCGCGCTCGGCGAGACCTCCGGGGCGCGCCGCCAGCGGGAAGACGTGGCCGGGCCGCAGGAAGTCCTCCGGCGCGGCGTCCGGATGGGCCAGGCGGCGTACGGTCGCGGCGCGTTCGGCCGCCGATACGCCGGTTCCGGTTCCGGCCGCGAGGTCGACCGGTACGTGCGGCCGGGTGCCGTGCCGGTCACCCGGCCCCGGAACCGGTCCGATGCCCAGCCGCTCCAGGACCTCGGGCGCGCACGGCACGGTCGGATGCCCGCACACCCGGGTGAGCAGGAAGGTGAACGCCTGCGGGCGCAGCCGTGCCCCGGCGAACACCACATCGCCCTCGGCCTCACGGTCGGGGTCCCAGATGAGCACGGCGCCGCCGGTGGCGAACTGCGCCACCGCCTTCTGGACCCCGTTCGCGCCGCGCAGGCGTCCCGCCCAGGGCAGCGCGGCGACCACCCGGGCCACCGCCTCCCCCGGGTCGTGCGGGCGGCATCGGGTCAGCCGGGTGACCAGGTCCGGTTCCAGGTTGACGCGGTCGCCGGCCGACAGGTCCGCCAGAGTGGTCGCCCCCAGGGTCGAGGGGATCAGCACGACGGAGAACCTGTCGCGGGACACCTCGGCGACGGTCAGGCTGACGCCGTCGACCGCGACCTGCCCCTTGGCGACGATCAGCGCGAGGAACCGCTCCGGCGGCTTGATCCACAGACGCCGGGCCGTTCCCTCGTCGTCGACCCTGGCGACCTTCCCGACGGCGTCCACGTCGCCTTGGACCAGATGGCCGGCGAGCGGGTCGCCCAGCGCGAGGGGCGCCTCCACGTTGACCCGCGCGCCCGGCCGGACGCGGTCGAGGGTCGATCGGCGCCGGGTCTCGGCCGAGAGCACGGCCCGCAGCGTGCCGGCCTCGGGCACGACGGTGAGGCCCACGCCGTTCACGCAGGCCGCACCGGGCGCGCCGGCGGCGACCTCCGGCGCGTCGATCACCACGTGAGCGCCGTCGGCGGCCAGCACCGTGCCGATCTCATGGATGTTTCCGGTGAACATCCGACACCACCTCTCGACAGGGGAGGACGAGCCTCACCACAGGGGACGTCAGGGGCCTGGCAGGAGGCCCGAGAGGTGGCGGGGTATGACCGCGTGGCCCCGGAGTCACACCGGGTCGTCTCGCTCCGAACGTCGAGACCGGCGGGCTGTCACCGCCGCACCTTGGAATCGCACCGAACCCATGTATACAGCACGTCTCGCGCCGGGCGCCGCCGACGGGTGAACCATCCGCCCCCCGCGCGGTACGGTCGTGCTTGCCGTATCGCGAGGGGGGTTCTCCACATGAGGGTTTTCGTGTCGGTCGACATGGAGGGCGTCTCCGGGCTCACCGATCCGGACGAGATGCGCGCCGGGGGCCGCGGATACGAACGCGGCTGCGAGCTGATGACCGCGGACGCCAACGCCGCCGTCGCCGGGGCGTACGAGGCCGGCGCGGGTGACGTCGTCGTCACCGACGCGCACGGCAGCACCAAGAACATCCGCGCCGACCTCATCGACGAGCGGTGCACGCTGATCCGCGGGCCGTACCGCCCGCTGCGGATGGGCCAGGGCATCGGCCCGTCGCACGACGCGGCCATGTTCATCGGCTACCACGCCCGCGCCGGCGTGCCGCACGGCGTGCTCAACCACACGTGGATGGGCTATGAGATCCAGAACCTCTACCTCAACGGCGAGGTCTGCGGCGAGATCGGGCTGATCGCCGGCCTGGCCGGCTCGATGGGCGTGCCGGTGGCGCTGGTCACCGGCGACGAGGCGGCCTGCGCCGAGGCCCGCGTGCTGCTCGGCGACGTGGAGACGGTCGAGGTGAAGAAGGGCATCGACCGCTACTCCGCCGAGGTGCTGCCGCCCGCGCGGGCCCAGTCGCTGATCCGTGCCGCGGCCGCCCGTGCGCTGCGCGACCTCGACCGGTTCCGCCCCTACGTGGTCGAGGCGCCGTACACCCTCGGCATCGACTGGGCGTCGACGTCGATGGCCGAGTCGTGTGCGATGATCCCCGGTGTCAAGCGCGCCGGCACGCGCTCGGTGGAGTTCACCAGCGACGACTACGGGCAGATCATGTCGGTGCTCGGCATCCTGGCGACCATCGGCGGCAGCGTCGGCTGCACCGGGCAGCACTACGGCTGACGAGACGGGGACATCGCGTGACAGCGTCCAGACAGCGTTTCCTCGACGCCGCCTCGGCGGCGGCGGACCTGCTGGCGGCCCCGGAGGTGGCCGCCGCCTGGGAGGAGCCGAGTGCCCTGGCCGAGTTCAGCGTACGGGGCCTGGCCGGGCATCTGGCGGCGCAGATCCTCTTCGTCCGCGACGCTCTCGAGGGCCCGGAGGCGGCCGGGGAGACCGTCTCGATCCACGACTACTACGCGCGGGCGAGCTGGATCGGCGCGGACCTGGACGACGCGTTCAACGAGGGCATCCGCGCCAAGGGGGAGAAGGACGCCTCCGACGGCCCGCGGGCGCTCGCCGAGCGGGCCGCGGAGGGCATCCGCGCCAAGGGGGAGAAGGACGCCTCCGACGGCCCGCGGGCGCTCGCCGAGCGGGCCGCG
>NZ_JBHLZP010000426.1:0-6980 GCF_042429965.1 Actinoallomurus acaciae | reverse complement strand
GGCAGCTGCGGCGCGACCTCCGGCGCGTACGGCGACGACTGCGTCACCCCGTACAGCGCGCGGATGAGCGGCCTGCCGCAGCTTCCGGTCGACCCCGCGTCGCTGCGCACCGGCGCCCTGCCGGTCGCGATGGGCGCCACGCCCGCCCTGCCGAAGCTCGGCCAGGGCATGAACCCGCAGTCCGCCGGGACGTCGAACCCGCTGGACGGCGGCCTGAGCGTCCCGGTCGTGGGCAACCCGCCGAAGCAGCTCCCGCCGATCGGTCTCGCCGCGGCCGAGTCCTCGACGAGTGCGCGGAACGGCGCGCTGATGGCGCTGGCGCTGGGCGGCATGTTCGCCGCCTCGGCCGGCACGATCTCGGTGGCCCGCCGCCTGGGCCGCCGGTCCGGCCGCTGACGAACAAGGCCGCGGGGCCCGTCCCCGCAGCGTGAGCAGCACCGCTTTGCCTGTCCCGGAGCCACGGCCCGGGGCAGGCAAAGCCCTATTAAAGGGAGGGGGCGCTCCGACGGCCCCGGGTCACGTCAGCGGAACATTGATGTAGCGTCGAAGGAGACAAGGGGTGGCCGCCGATCAGAGGGTACGCTTCGCGCGGATGACCTTTCGGCGTAGCTGGATTCGGCGTCTGCCGTCCGGGTAGACACGGACGCGGACGAGTTCCCACCCACCGTGTTCGGCATGCTCGACCAGGATCTGCCTGGCGGCGTCACGTGTCGTACCGCGCGGCAGACGCAGTACTAGGTAGGAGTACTCAAGCATTGCCCTTATTCTGCTCCGTCTAGGGTCCTAACGGGGGGCGAGGACCCTCTTCCGCGGAACCGGTCTACTGTTTCTCACCGTTGACCGCGGAACGGCACCCGAGCGACTCCCGCCCGAGTCGAGACTTGCGAGGTTCAGGCATCGTGCCCGACAGTAACGGCACAAAGCAGCCAGGCGGCACCCGGCTGGTGATCGTCGAGTCACCCGCGAAGGCCAAGACCATCGCGGGCTATCTCGGCAACGGGTACGTCGTGGAGTCCAGTATCGGCCATATCCGCGATCTCCCCGAGAGAGCCGCTGATATCCCGTCGAAACTCAAGGGCGAGGCGTGGGCACGACTCGGGGTCAACGTCGATCATGACTTCGAGCCGCTTTATGTTGTCAACGCGGACAAGAAGCAGCAGGTAGCCAAGCTCAAGAAACTACTTCAAGAGGCCGACGAACTCCTCCTCGCCACCGATGAGGACCGCGAGGGTGAAGCGATCGCGTGGCACCTGCAAGAGGTGCTCAAACCCAAGGTGCCGGTGCACCGAATGGTGTTCCACGAGATCACTCCCGACGCCATCCGCGACGCCGCGCGCACCCCGCGTGAGCTGAACATCAAGCTCGTCGACGCGCAGGAGACCCGCCGGATCCTCGACCGGCTGTACGGCTACGAGATCAGCCCGGTGCTCTGGAAGAAGGTCATGCCGAAGCTGTCGGCGGGCCGCGTGCAGAGCGTCGCCACCCGGTTGGTCGTCGAGCGCGAACGCGAGCGGATCGCGTTCGTCCCGGCGAGCTACTGGGACCTGGCCGCGACCTTCGCGACGGGAAAGCCGGAGGAGCCGTCCAGCTTCGAGGCCACGCTCGTGGCACTCGACGGCAAGCGCGTCGCCCAGGGCCGCGACTTCACCGCCCGGGGCCAGATCAAGTCCGACGAGATCCTCCACCTCGACGAGGAGAACGCCCGGGGCCTGGCCGCACGCCTGCGGGACCGGCCGTACGCGGTCAAGTCCGTCGAGCGCAAGCCGTACCGGCGCAGCCCGTACGCCCCGTTCCGTACGACGACGCTGCAGCAGGAGGCCAGCCGCAAGCTGGGCTTCTCGGCCAAGTACACGATGCAGGTCGCCCAGAAGCTGTACGAGAACGGCTTCATCACCTATATGCGTACCGACAGCATTCAGCTGTCCGAGACCGCGATCAACGCCGCCCGTGCGCAGGCGCAGACCCTGTACGGCGCCGACTACATCCCGGACAAGCCGCGCGTCTACCGCAGCAAGGTCAAGAACGCCCAGGAGGCGCACGAGGCGATCCGCCCGTCCGGCGACACGTTCCGTACGCCGGGCGAGACCAGGCTGTCCGGCGACCAGTTCCGGCTGTACGAGCTGATCTGGAAGCGCACGGTCGCCAGTCAGATGAAGGACGCGACCGGCCAGTCGGTGTCGGTCCGCGTCACGGGTGACTCCACCGCGGGGGAGACCGCCGAGTTCGGCGCCTCCGGAAAGATCATCACCTTCTACGGCTTCCTCAAGGCCTACGTCGAGGGCGCCGACGACCCGGCGTCGGACCTGGACGACCAGGAGCGCCGGCTGCCCACTCTGGAGGAGGCCGACCCGCTCACCGCGAGCGAGCTGACCGCCGAGGGCCACTCCACCCGGCCGCCCGCCCGCTACACCGAGGCGAGCCTGGTCAAGGAGCTGGAAGACCGGGAGATCGGGCGCCCGTCGACGTACGCCAGCATCATCGGCACGATCCTCGACCGCGGCTACGTGTTCAAGAAGGGCACCGCTCTGGTGCCGTCCTTCCTGGCCTTCGCCGTGGTGAACCTCCTGGAGAAGCACTTCGGCCACCTGGTCGACTACGACTTCACCGCGCAGATGGAGGACGTCCTCGACAAGATCGCTCAGGGCGAGGCCGAGCGGGTCCGCTGGCTGCAGGCCTTCTACCACGGCAACGGGGGCGAGGGGCTCAAGCAGCTGGTCTCCGACCTGGGGGAGATCGACGCCAAGGAGGTCAGCTCCTTCCCGATCACCGACACCGACATCATGATCCGGGTCGGGCGCTACGGGCCGTACCTCGACCGCGACGGCCAGCGGGTGAACGTCCCGGAGGACATCGCGCCGGACGAGCTGACCGCCGAGAAGGCCGAGGAGCTGTTCGCGCAGCCGAGCGGCGACCGCGAACTCGGCGTCGACCCCGGCACCGGGCACGTCATCGTCGCCAAGACCGGCCGGTTCGGGCCGTACGTCACCGAGGTCCTGCCCGAAGACGCACCTGGGCCGGGGGCGGGGGGCCGAGGGAAGAACACGTCGGCCAAGCCCCGCACCGCCTCGCTGCTGCGGTCGATGTCGCTGGACACGGTCACGCTCGAGGATGGGCTGCAGCTGCTGTCGCTGCCCCGCCTGCTGGGCGAGCTCGACGGCGAGGCCGTCACGGCGCAGAACGGACGGTTCGGCCCGTACCTGAAGAAGGGCTCGGACAGCCGCTCGTTGCAGTCGGAGGAGCAGCTCTTCACGGTCACCCTGGAGGAGGCCAAGGAGATCTTCGCGCAGCCGAAGCAACGCGGGCGTGGGCGGGCCGCCGCCGCACCGCCGCTGCGTGAGCTGGGTGAGGACACCGGCACCGGCCGTCAGATCGTGGTCAAGGAGGGGCGTTTCGGCCCTTATGTGACTGACGGGGAGACGAACGCCAGCCTTCGTAAAGGTGACGAGGTCGAGTCGATAACCGTGCAGCGGGCACTGGAGTTGCTCGCGGAGCGTCGCGAGAAGGTCGCCGCAGGTGGCGGTAAGAAGACGAGCAGAAGGCGTCCCGCCAAGTCCCGCTCCTGAAAGGTCCCTGTGTCGATACTCTGACACAATGACCAGAACGGGCAGCCCCGCCGGTGTGCTTTCGATCAAGCCGTTCCGGCGGCTGTGGATCGCCCTGTCATTGTCGAGTTTCGGCGACTGGCTGAGCATTCTCGCGCTCACGGCGCTGGCCGGCTCGCTGACCAAGGGGGCGGCGGAGAATTACGCCATCGGCGGTGTGCTCGTCGTCAAGCTGCTGCCCGCGCTGATCTTCGGCCCGCTCGCGGGTGCGGTCGCGGATCGGTTCGACCGCCGCATCACGATGGTGGTCGCGGACATCCTGAGGTTCGGGCTCTTCCTGTCCATCCCGATCGTCGGGCGCCTCGACTGGCTTTACATCGCGACGTTCCTGATCGAGGTCGTGACGCTGTTCTGGATCCCGGCCAAGGAGGCCTCGATCCCGAACATCGTCCCCAAGGAGCGGCTCGAGCGCGCCAACCAGATCAGCCTCGTCTCGACCTATGGCTCCGCGCCGGTCGCGGCGGCGATGTTCTCGGTGCTGGCGCTGATCTCCAGAGCGCTGTTCGAACACCCGCAGCAGCAGGCCAACCTGGCGCTGTACATCAACGCCGTCACGTTCCTGGTGTCCGCGGTGACGATCTTCTCGCTCCGGGAGATCCCCAAGCGGCGCGGCCAGGTGTCGGTGCCCTCGATCCTCAAACAGATCATGGCGGGCTGGAAGTTCGTCGGCTCCACGGCGCTGGTCCGCGGCCTGACCATCGGCATCCTCGGCGCCTTCGCCGCCGGCGGCGCGGTGATCGGCATCGCCAAGGTCTATGTCAAGGCGCTCGGCGGCGGCGACGCGGCGTACGGCGTGGTCTTCGGAATGGTCTTCGTCGGGATGGCCATCGGCATGTTCCTGGCGCCGCGCATCCTGCAGGAGTTCAGCCGGCGGCGGCTCTTCGGACTGGCGATCATCGGCGCGGGCATCGCCCTGGTGCTGATCGCCCTCATCCCGAACCTGGTGATCGTCGCGCTGCTGACCGCGGTGTGCGGCGCGGGTGCGGGCATCGCCTGGGTGGTCGGTTACACGCTGATCGGCCTGGAGGTCGAGGACAGCGTCCGCGGCCGTACGTGGGCGTTCCTGCAGTCGCTCGTACGGGTGGTGCTGCTCTTGGTGGTCGCCGCGGTGCCCTTCATCGCGGGCGCGGTCGGCAACCACCGGTTCACCCTGCCAGGCAAGAACATCTACCGCTTCGACGGGCCCAACGTCGTGCTGGTGATCGCCGCTGTGATCGCGGTCATCGTCGGCCTGATCGCGTACCGGCAGATGGACGACCGCCGAGGCGTCCCGCTGGTCCGCGACCTCATGGCGGCGCTGCGCGGTGAGCACTACGCGCCGGAGGAGCCCGGCCGCGAACACGGTGTGTTCATCGCCTTCGAGGGCGGTGAGGGCGCCGGCAAGACCACACAGGCGCGGCTGCTGTCGATCTGGCTGCGCGACCAGGGCTTCGACGTGGTCATGACGCGAGAGCCCGGCTCGACGAAGATGGGCATGCGGCTGCGCGCCCTACTGCTCGACAAGGAGAGCTCGGGGCTGTCGTCGCGCGCCGAGACGCTCCTGTACGCCGCGGACCGCGCGCAGCACGTCGCCGAGGTCATCCAGCCGGCGCTGCGGCGCGGCGCGATCGTGGTCACCGACCGCTACGTCGACTCCTCCCTCGCCTACCAGGGCGCCGGCCGGGAGCTGAAGGTCGGCGAGATCACCGAGATCAACCGCTGGGCCACGAGCGGGCTCGTACCCGACCTGACGATCGTGCTGGACGTCCCGTCCGACGTCGGCCTGACCCGCTTCGCCTCACCGGCCGACCGGATCGAGTCCGAACCGCGCGAGTTCCACGAGCGCGTACGCCGCGGCTTCCGCGCACTCGCCGACGCCGAGCCGCATCGCTACCTGGTGATCGACGGCACGCGCCCGCAGGCGGAGATCTCCCGGCAGATCCACGACCGGGTCCGCGCGATCCTGCCCGACCCGGTCCCGGCCAGCACCGAGGACGAGACCAGCACGATGCCCGCCATCAAGGACTGACGCACCCGCCCGTACGGGGCCCGTGGACCGCCCTCCCGGGCGGACGACTAGTGCTTTGTCAGGTCGGTAAGGCGAGGGGTTGTCGGCAGGTGGGGCAGTGGCCGCCGCACCGCGTGCGCTCGGGAATCATCAGTCCGAAGCGACGTCGGTGACCGCGTGCACGCTCACCCCGATCTGATAGTTGCCCAACGTGCCCGAATACTGCCGGTCCACCTCGGGTGAGGACGTCCCGTACTTGGGAAACCCGGTGTCATCGATCACCCACGCCACCGGCGCGACCGCATCATGGATCCGGGCCGCACCCCAGCGAGATCTCAGGTCGATGGTTTATGAATTGCTGCAACCGCTGATGATCCACCGGTGGCGCGCTGATCCGACCTCGGCAAAGACGTGAACACCCCAGCGGTGAACTCCTCCAACCGCGATCGCACCGCGGCAGACCTCACATCGCAACCAAGATCACAGACGTGGCCAAGCACTACTGGGACCCGTCCCGAAGTCGCCTGGCCGTGGGTTGTCCACAGCCCGTCCCGGGGTCTTTCTTTGGCGTGTGGGGTGCCTTGACAATGGAAGTGGGGTCGGTGCCCCCTGGGAGGGCGGGGCGTGTTCTCGGGCGGGGCGTGTTCTCGGGCGGGGCGTGTTCCGGTTCTGGTCGGTGGGACTTCGGGGCAGGCTCTAGCATCGACGCGTGACCGTCTATGACGACCTGGTGGGCCAGGGGCCCGTCATCGAGCAGTTGGAGGCCGCGGCGCGCGCGGGTGCCGACGCGCTTGCCGGGGTGGGCGGTGGGGGGATGACCCACGCGTGGCTGTTCACCGGGCCGCCGGGTTCGGGGCGGTCGGTCGCGGCGCGGGCGTTCGCCGCCGCGTTGTTGTGCCCCGACCTGGGCTGTGGTCACTGCGCCTCCTGTCACCAGGTGCTGTCGGGCACCCATGCCGACGTCGAGGTCGTACGCCCCGCCGGGCTGTCGTACGGCGTGCGTGAGACCCGTGAGCTGGTGCTGCGCGCGGCGTCCTCGCCGACCGGCGGCCGGTGGCGCGTCGTGCTGTTCGAAGACGCCGACCGGTCCACCGAGCAGGCCGCCAACGCCCTGCTCAAGGCGATCGAGGAGCCGCCCGCCCGTACGGTGTGGCTGCTGTGCGCGCCCTCGCCGGACGACCTCGTGGTCACGATCCGGTCCCGCTGCCGTCTCGTGACGCTCCGCACGCCGCCCGCCGACGCGGTCGCCGACGTGCTCGTACTCCGGGACGGCATCGATCCCGACGTCGCGGCGGAGGCGTCACGGGCCGCGCAGGGGCACATCGGGCGGGCCCGGCGGCTCGCCACCGACGAGGAGGCCCGGCGGCGCCGGGCCGAGGTCCTCGCCGTGC
>NZ_JBHLZP010000425.1:0-7044 GCF_042429965.1 Actinoallomurus acaciae | reverse complement strand
GTCGCCGCCGGGGCCGGGTACGTCGTGCTCGCCGCCGGGCTGCTGCTGACCGGGTTCGGCGTCTCGTTCGTGCTGCCCTCCCTGGTCGCGGCCGTCCTCAACGCCGCGCCGGAGGGCACGGCCGGCGCGGCGGGCGGGACGCTCAACGCGGTACGCCAGACCGGGGCGACCCTCGGTGTCGCCGCCATGGGGGCCGTGCTCGGCCACGGGACGGAGTACGCCCTGCTCCTGTCCGCCGGAGTGTGCCTCGTGGCGGGCACGTGGTTCGCCCTCGCCGGTGACCGGCGCTGACGGCGGCGCGGCGCCTGCGATTCCGGGCCGGGCCGGAGCGCACTACATTGGCGGCAGGAGGTGCCGACATGAGCGACCTGCCCGGCCGGATCTCACTGCGTGAGGTGGGGCCCCGCGACGGCCTGCAGAACGAGGAACCGGTGCCGACCGACGCCAAGGTCGAGCTGATCGACGCGCTGTCGCGTACCGGCGTCGGCCGTATCGAGGCCGTGTCGTTCGTGCATCCGAGGGCGATCCCGCAGATGGCGGACGCCGACGAGGTGTGGAGCCGGGTGCGGCGGGCCGGCGACGTCCGCTACTCGGCCCTGGTGCCGAACCTCCGCGGCGCCGAGCGCGCGCTGGACGCCGGCTTCACCGAACTGGAGGTCGTGGTCTCGGCCTCCGACACGCACAACCGCAAGAACGTCAATCGCTCCACGGAGGAGTCGCTCGACGACATCGCCAAGATCATTGATCTGGCGCACGGCCGTGGCGCCACCTGCCAGGTGATCGTCTCCACCGCGTGGGGCTGCCCGTACGGGGGTGACGTGCCGGTCGAGAGGGTCGTCGCGGTCGCCTCGCGGGCGGTGCGCGACGGCGCCGACAGCGCGTCGTTCGGCGACACGACGGGTATGGCGACCCCGCCGCGGGTGACCCGGCTGGTCGGCGAGTTCCGCATGGCCAACCCGGAGACCTCGCTCAACCTGCACTTCCACAACACTCGCGGCACGGGTCTCGCGAACGTGCTCGCGGCGCTTCAGCTGGGCGTGGCCGACTTCGACGCCAGCGTCGGCGGGCTCGGCGGCTGCCCGTACGCCCCCGGCGCGACCGGGAACATCGCGTCCGAGGAACTGGTTCACATGGTGGAGGACATGGGCGTGGCCACGGGCGTCGACCTCGATGCCCTCATCGACGTCGCCGCCAGAGCGGAGACGATGGTCGGCCACACGCTGCCCTCGCAGGTGCTGCGCGCGGGCCCCCGGAGTCGCACGATCTCTCCCTGAGCGATCGGGCCCGTCCGGGTATCAGGAAGGTAAGCCCCCGTTGGCTTCAAGTTCACATTAGGCGGGGAGCATATCTGACATGAGTGTCGAAGCCGGACAATTTCCCGAGGTGGAAGGCCAACTTCCCGAAGACCGGTTTCTTGATCGCGAGGAGAGCTGGCTGCGGTTCAACCAGCGTGTGCTGGACCTGGCCGGCGACCCCGATCTCCCCCTGCTCGAACGTGTCCGCTTCCTCTCGATCTTCGCCAGCAACCTGGACGAGTTCTTCATGGTCCGGGTCGCCGGGCTGGCCCGGCGCATGGCCACCGGGCTCGCCGTGCAGACCGCGAGCGGCCGGCAGCCGCGCGAGGTGCTCGCCCGCACCTCCGAGGTCGCGCACGAGCTGATGCTCCGGCACGCCGCCTGCTTCCACGACGAGATCCTGCCCGCCCTCGCCAAGGAGGGCATCGAGATCCTGCGCTGGGACCAGCTGGCCGACACCGAGAAAGAGGAGCTCCACCGCCTGTTCCGGCGGCGGATCTACCCCGTGCTCACCCCGCTCGTCGTCGACCCGGCGCACCCTTTTCCCTACATCTCCGGCCTGTCGCTCAATCTCGCCGTCGTCGTCCGCGATCCCGAGACCGAGGAGACGCTCTTCGCCCGGGTCAAGGTGCCGCCGCTGCTGCCGAGGTTCCTGGAGGCGTCACCGTCGCGGTTCGTCCCGCTCGAGGACGTGATCGCCGAGAACCTCCCGCAGCTGTTCACCGGAACCGAGATCCTCGAACACCACGCGTTCCGCGTCACCCGCAACCAGGACCTCGAGGTGGACGAGGACATCGCGGAGAACCTCCTGCAGGCGCTGGAGCGCGAGCTGTTGCGCCGCCGCTTCGGCCCGGTCGTCCGGCTGGAGGTCGAGGAGTCGATCACGCCGGAGGTGCTCGAACTGCTGACCACCGAGCTCGGCCTGGACGAGAGCTCGGTGTACCGGGTGCCCGGCCCGCTCGACCTCGGCGGCCTCGACGCCATCGCCGACCTGGACCGCAGCGAGCTGAAGTACCCGCCGTTCGTGCCCTCGGAGGCGGCGCTGCCGCACGACACCGACCTGTTCGCCACCCTGCGCGACCACGACGTGCTCGTGCACCACCCGTACGACTCCTTCACGACGAGCGTCGAGCGGCTCATCGAGGACGCCGCCGCCGACCCGCAGGTGCTGGCGATCAAGCAGACGCTCTACCGGACGAGCGGCGACTCGCCGATCATCGACGCGCTCATCGACGCGGCCGAGGCGGGCAAGCAGGTCGTCGTGGTGGTGGAGATCAAGGCGCGGTTCGACGAGCGCGCCAACATCACCTGGGCGCGCAAGCTGGAGCAGGCGGGCTGCCACGTCGTCTACGGCTTCGTCGGCCTCAAGACGCACTGCAAGCTGGCCCTCGTCGTCCGCGAGGAGTCCGACGGCACGCTGCGCCGCTACTGCCACATCGGCACCGGCAACTACAACCCCAAGACCGCCCGCATCTACGAGGACTACGGCCTGCTCACCGCCGACCCGCAGGTCGGCGAGGACGTCACGGACCTGTTCAACCACCTCACCGGCTACTCGCGCGACACCGAGTACCGGCGGCTCCTGGTCGCGCCGGACTCCCTGCGCGCCGGACTGGTGAGCCGCATCGAGCGGGAGATCGACAACCAACTGCAGGGCCGGCAGGCGCGCATCCGCTTCAAGTGCAACGCCCTCGTCGACGAAGTGATCATCGACGCGCTGTACCGCGCCTCGCAGGCGGGCGTCCCGATCGACGTCTGGGTGCGCGGCATCTGTGCCCTGCGGCCCGGCGTCGACGGGCTGTCGGAGACGATCCAGGTCCGCAGCATCCTCGGCCGCTTCCTGGAGCACTCGCGCCTCTACGCCTTCGAGAACGGCGGTGAGCCGGAGGTGTGGATCGGCAGCGCCGACCTCATGCACCGCAACCTCGACCGCCGCGTCGAGGTGCTCGTACGCGTCACCGACCGGAACCACTGCGCGGATCTGCTGGGCCGCTTCGACCTGGCGATGGGCATGGACACCCAGTGCTGGCTGCTGAACGAGGACGGCCACTGGACCCGGCACGGGGGCTCCACGCACATTCAGACCCACCTCATGCGGACGCGGCGATGGAGGACCGTCGATGGGTGATGGCCCCGACCCGATCCGGGCGGCGGGCGCCGTCCTGTGGCGGCGCGGAGACAACGGGCCCGAGGTCGCGCTGGTCCACCGGCCCAAGTACGACGACTGGTCCTTTCCCAAGGGCAAGGCCAAGGACGGCGAGCACGTGCTCCGCACCGCCGTACGCGAGGTCTGGGAGGAGAGCGGCGTCTGGCCGATCCTGGGCCGTCGCCTGTCCGCGCGTGAGTACGAGAAGGAGCGCCGGCCCAAGCGCGTCGACTACTGGGCGGCCACCGGAAACGGCGGCGACTTCCGCCCGAACGACGAGATCGACCGGCTCGAGTGGCTGCCGGTGCCCGAGGCCGAGCGGCGGCTGAGCTACGAGCACGACGCCGACCTGCTGCGCGAGTTCGCCACCGGTCCCAACCGGACCACGCCGTACATCGTCCTGCGGCACACCTCGGCCGGTGACAAGCGCGCGTGGGACGGCGATGACGTGCTGCGGCCGCTCGACGCGCGCGGCCGGGCCGAGGCCGCCGCGCTGGCCGAGACGCTCGCGGGGTACGGCCCGGCCCGGGTGTTCAGC
The DNA here is from genome assembly GCF_042429965.1 of Actinoallomurus acaciae. Taxonomy (NCBI): domain Bacteria; kingdom Bacillati; phylum Actinomycetota; class Actinomycetes; order Streptosporangiales; family Thermomonosporaceae; genus Actinoallomurus; species Actinoallomurus acaciae. Next base: position 3,065 of record NZ_JBHLZP010000425.1, on the reverse strand, counting down.
TCCGCGACCGCCCGCTGCATGGAGACCGTGCTGCCGTACGCAGCGCGGATGAGCAGCGACATCCGGACCGACTGGGCCTTCTCGATGGGCACGCCGATGGCCGCCTCGAAGGAGGCGGGCGGCCGGTTCACCCAGCTCATCGGCGACGGCATCGCGGCGCTCGTCTGCACCCACGGCGAGCTGGTGACCGAGATGATCGAGCGCGCCTGCGAGACGCTCGGCGCGACCGCGCCGCAGGACCCCCGGCTGCCCAAGGGCGGCTTCTGGGTGCTGCACGTCGCCGACGGCACACTCGTCTCGGCGGAGCGGCACCGCCTCCAGGCGATGTGATACTTCTCGTACGTCACCGGCGGACGAAAGGTGTGTGATCGGATGCCACACGAGGTGCGAGGGGTCGTCGCGCGTTCCAAGGGTGCGGAGGTCTCCATGGAGACGATCGTCGTGCCCGATCCGGGGCCCGGCGAGGCGCTGGTCGACGTCCAGTCCTGCGGCGTGTGCCACACCGACCTGCACTACCGCGAGGGCGGTATCAACGACGAGTTCCCGTTCCTGCTCGGCCACGAGGCCGCCGGTGTGGTCGAGGCGGTCGGCGAGGGCGTCACCGACGTCGCGCCGGGCGACTTCGTCATCCTCAACTGGCGCGCGGTCTGCGGGCAGTGCCGCGCCTGCCTGCGCGGCCGTCCCTGGTACTGCTTCGCCACGCACAACGCCGCCCAGAAGATGACGCTGACCGACGGCACCGAGCTCTCACCCGCCCTGGGCATCGGCGCGTTCGCCGACAAGACCCTCGTGCACGCGGGCCAGTGCACCAAGGTGAACCCGGCGGCCTCGCCCGCCGCGGCCGGACTGCTGGGCTGCGGGGTCATGGCCGGCCTCGGCGCGGCGATCAACACCGGCGCCGTGACGCGGGGCGACTCGGTCGCGGTCATCGGCTGCGGCGGCGTCGGCGACGCCGCGATCGCCGGGGCACGCCTGGCCGGCGCCGCGAAGATCATCGCCGTCGACCTCGACGACCGGAAGCTGGAGTGGGCCCGCGGCTTCGGCGCCACCGACACCGTGAACTCCCGCGAGACCGACCCGGTCGCGGCCATCCGCGAGCTGACCGGCGGCAACGGCGCCGACGTCGTGGTCGAGGCCATCGGCCGGCCCGAGACGTACGAGCAGGCGTTCTACGCCCGCGACCTGGCCGGCACGGTCGTCCTCGTCGGCGTGCCGACCCCCGACATGAAGATCGAACTCCCGTTGCTGGAGGTGTTCGGCCGCGGCGGGGCGCTGAAGTCCTCCTGGTACGGCGACTGCCTGCCCTCCCGCGACTTCCCGATGCTCGTCGACCTGTACCTCCAGGGCCGGCTCGACCTCGACGGCTTCGTCTCCGAGACCATCGGCCTGGACGACGTCGAGGAGGCGTTCGGCAAGATGCGGCGCGGCGAGGTGCTGCGCTCGGTGGTGAACCTGTGAGCGGTGGTGACATGAGCGCGCACCCCGTCACTCATCTTGTGACCAGTGGCACGTTCAGCCTCGACGGCGGCACCTGGGACGTCGACAACAACGTGTGGCTGGTCGGCGACGACCGCGAGGTGCTCGTCATCGACGCCGCGCACGACGCCGACGCGATCGCCGCCGCGGTCGGCGACCGGCGCCTGACCGCGATCGTCTGCACCCACGCCCACGACGACCACATCGACGCCGCGGCCGAGCTGGCCGACCGCACGGGCGCGCCGATCCTGCTGCACCCGGACGACATGGTCCTGTGGCGGATGACCTACCCGGACCGCGAGCCGGACGGCGCGCTCGCGGACGGCGACGAGCTGACCGTGGCCGGCACGACCCTGCGCGTCCTGCACACGCCGGGCCACAGCCCGGGCGCGGTCTGCCTGTACGCCCCGGACCTGGGCACGGTCTTCACCGGCGACACGCTGTTCAACGGTGGCCCGGGCGCGACGGGCCGTTCGTACTCCGACTTCGGCGTGATCATCGACTCGATCCGCGACCGCCTGCTGCCCCTCCCGCCGGACACCGTCGTACGGACCGGCCACGGCGACACCACGACGATCGGGGACGAGGCCCCGCACCTCGGCGAGTGGATTTCCCGAGGGCACTGAGGGTAGTTTCACGCGCACTTGGCGACAAAACCCCATATCTTGGGCCCAACGTCGGGCAGTTGATCACGGGGGAAGTCAGTGCGGGTACTGGCGGGCAGGTACGAGCTGCACGAAACACTGGGGCGCGGCGGCATGGGGGTCGTGCACAAGGGCCTCGACCGTGAGCTGGGGCGCACGGTCGCCGTCAAACTGCTGCCGGCCGAGCTGCTCCGGCAACCGGGCTTCCAGGAGCGGTTCCGTCGTGAAGGACGCACCGCCGCGGCGCTCAGCCACGGGTCCATCACGGTCATGCACGACATCGGGGAGGACACCTCCGGCGGCGAGCCGGTGCCGTACCTGGTGATGGAGTACCTCGACGGCCGTCCTCTGGACGAGGCGATCGCGGCCGGGCTCCTGCCCCTGGACCAGGTCCGCGCGATCGTCGGAGATGTTCTCGACGCGCTGGACCACAGCCACGGCAAGGGCGTCGTCCACCGGGACATCAAACCCGCCAACGTGATGGTCGACCTGGGCGGATCCCGCCCGCGCGTGAAGATCCTGGACTTCGGTATCGCCAAGCTCATGGCCGAGACCGCCACCCGCCTCACCGCCACCGGCTGGATGGTCGGTACGCCTCTGTACATGTCGCCTGAGCAGGCCGAAGGCCACGCCGCGAACGCACAGTCGGACGTGTATGCGGTCGGGTGCCTGCTGTACGAACTGCTCACCGGCAGCCCGCCGTTCACCGCCGAGACGCCGACGGCCGTGCTGTTGCAACACATTCGCCAGACGCCCCGGCCGCCGTCGGCACGGCGTCCGGACCTCCCGCCCGGCTGGGACGCCGTCGTCCTGCGGGCACTGGCCAAACGCCCCGAGGAAAGGTACGCCGACGCGGCCGAGATGCGGGCCGCCGTGCTCGCGGCCGACGGCGCCCCCGCCGTTCAGGACGGTGCCGCCGCCCGGGGCGGCGGTGCCCCCACCGTC
>NZ_JBHLZP010000424.1:0-7050 GCF_042429965.1 Actinoallomurus acaciae | reverse complement strand
GACCGGCGAGTGAACCGGGCCAGGTGGGCGAGCACTGATCGGGCCGACCGGGGCACTGCGGCGAGCCTGGGCCGGGCGTGCCGCGTCCGTCCGGTGGCCCGTCCATGAGCGGGCCGCCGGCCGTTCCGCCGGTCGGCGGCACATTCGGTGCGGTGCCTGCGTCCGCCCGACCGGCGAGTGAATCGGGGCCGGGCGGACGAAGGCCGATCAGGTCGGCTCGAGGCCGCGCCGCGCGCGCAGGGTGCGGTCGGCGGCGGAGAAGAGCCGGTCGATCACGATGCCGATCACCAGAATGATGATCATCGTGGCGATCATGTCGGGTGCGTCGATGTTCTCCCGCGCGTACTCCAGGCGTACGCCGAGTGAGGCGTGGTGGCCGATGATGACCAGCAGCTCACCGGCCATCAGGCTGCGCCAGGCGAACGCCCAGCCCTGCTTGAGGCCGGTCACGAACGCCGGCAGCGACGCGGGCAGGATCAGGTGCCGGTACAGCGCGATGCCGCGCAGTCCCAGGATCTTGCCCGCGCGCAGCAGGATCGGCGGTGTGTAGTCCACACCGGCGATCAGGCCGTTGGCGATCGAGGGCGCGGCGCCGATCACGATGACGAACAGGATGGCGCTCTCGCTGAGCTGGAACAGCAGGATGGCGAGCGGGAACCACGCGATCGACGGCATGGTCTGCAGGCCGGTGATCAGCGAGCCGAACGCCACCCGCAGGAACCGCACGCGCGAGACGACGGCGCCGAGGACCGCGCCGACGAGGATCGCCAGCGCGAAGCCGATCACGGCGCGGCGCATGGTCAGGCCGAGCCCGGACCAGAACGCGCCCTCGCCCAGGTCCTTCCAGAGCTGTGGGAAGACGTCGCCGGGACCGGGCAGCACGTACGTCGGCTTCCAGCCGCTCAGCACGACGAGCTCCCAGATGGCGACGGCGATGGCGACCGCGGCCAGGACCGGCCAGGTCGACGCCCACGCGCGGCGCACCACGCCGTGCTGTGACCTGGCCGCCATCTCCAGGGCGTCCAGTCCGGCGATCTGGCGTTCGAGGCCGCTCGCGTCCGGCTCGGGGGTGTCGATCACGTCGGTGTCACGCGCCATGGCGGCCGACCTCCTCGCGCAGCCGGTCGGTGATCTCCGCGGCGAGGGTGGCGACCTCGCCGGAGTCGGTGCGGCGGGGCCGGTCGAGGGGCACCGGGAACTGCTCGACGACCGTGCCGGGACGGCTGGACAGCAGCACGACCCGGTCGCCGAGCCGTACCGCCTCCCGCACGTTGTGCGTCACGAACAGGACCGTCAGCGAGCGTTCGGACCAGATCCGCTCCAGCTCGTCGTGGAGCAGGTCGCGGGTCATCGCGTCGAGCGCGGCGAACGGCTCGTCCATGAGCAGCACGTCGCTCTCCTGCGCGAGCGCCCGCGCGATCGCCACGCGCTGGCGCATGCCGCCGGACAGCTCGTGCGGCCGCTTCTTGCCGAACCCGCGAAGGTGCACGACCTCCAGCAGCTCGGCGGTCCGCGTCCGGCGCTCGGCCTTGGCCACCCCCCGGGTGCGGAGGGCCAGCTCGATGTTGCCGTTCACGGTCAGCCACGGGAACAGGGCGGGCTCCTGGAACATCAGCCCGACCCGCGCGCCGTCGACGTCCACCGAGCCGAGGGTCGGCCGGTCCAGGTTCGCGATGATCGACAGGAGCGTGCTCTTGCCGCACCCCGAGGCGCCGAGGATGGAGACGAACTCCCCGCGCGCCACCGTCAGCGACACCTGATCGAGCGCGAGCAGCGCGCCGCGGCCCGTGCCGTACGCCTTGGAGACCTGTTCGATCGTGACCGCCGGGACGGTCGCGCTTCCGGCCTCATCCCGCGTCATGACGCTCATGACCCCTCCTTCGCCCCACCCCGCGAGAAGACTCCGCGCCTCCGCGGGGACCGCGGGAGGAGCGGAGTGACCAGGACGCCTCGCTCACTCATGAGTCGCTCACCGCCGGTTCTCCCTTGGCCTTCAGCACCTCGTTCAGCGGACCGAGGTCGAAGATGCCCTTCAGATCGACGTGGTCGAGCAGTCCGACCTGCTCCGCGTGCTGCGCGCTGGCATTGAGCGACGACGCGATCGGGTCGTTGGTGAAGGTGACGTTCTTGAACGTGGAGTCCAGGACGTCCTGCTTGAGCGGCTTGCCGGTGAGGGCCTGCAGCTCGGCGTTGGCCGCCTTCTCGGCGTCGGCCTTGTCGTTGTTGATGTAGTCGGTGGCCTCGACCTGGGCCTGCAGCAGCTTCTTGACCAGGTCGGGGTGCTTCTTCTGGAACTCGGTCCGCACGATCAGCAGGGTGACCACGAACTTGCCGCCCGGCCACAGCGAGGCCTCGTCGACGAGCTTCTTGCCCTTGCCCTCCAGGATCAGCCGGGAGGCGTACGGCTCGGGCACCCACGCCCCGTCGATCTGGTTCTGCTCGAAGGACTGGAGGGTCTGGGAGTTGTCCTGCGGCATGATGTGGACGTCGCCGCCGCCGTTCTTGTCCGTCTTGAGCCCCTGCTGCTTGAGCCAGTAGCGCAGGGCGACGTCCTGGGTGTTGCCGAGCTGGGGCGTGGCGATCTTCTTGCCGCGCAGGTCGGCGGCCGACTTGATGCCGGGCTTGACGATGAGGGAGGCGCCGCCGCTCGCCGCGCCGGCGATGACCTTGATGGCCTGGCCGTGTGATTTGGCGAAGGCGTTGATGGCCGGATTCGGCCCGACGTACGTGGCGTCGACGGCGCCGGAGAAGACGGCCTCGGTGGCGGCCGGCCCCGCATTGAACGTCAGCGTCTTCGGCGCCTTTCCGAGGTACTTGGTGTACAAGCCCTTCTGTACGCCGACGAGCGCGGTGGCGTGCGTGATGTTCGGGAAGAAACCGAGCCGCACCTGGGTGTCGTCGCCGCCGGAGGACTTGTCGGAGCCGCCACACGCAGTGAGCAGCCCGGTACCGGCGAGGACGGCGAGGCCGAGGGCGGCGAACCGCGATTTCATCGCAACTCCCAATTGCCTATAGAACATGTATGAATGGTCGCCTAAGTAGACAAGGATCACGAAGTTGCCGTCAAGTCCGCGCCAGCGGGATGTAACCGGCTGACCACCGAAGACAGATGGCCACGAGACGACGCGTACCGGAACTCCGCGCCGGTGATTCGGAAACAGGGGTGGCGTTGCGTCGCCCCCTTGTCCGGGGCGGCTAGGCTCGGGGACCGAAACGTCTCGTAGTGATCACAAGGAGATCAAGTGTCGTCGATCGACGCCGTCCACGCTCGGGAGATCCTCGACTCCCGTGGTAATCCCACTGTCGAGGTCGAGGTGCTGCTCGACGACGGCAGCGAGGCACGCGCCGCGGTGCCGAGCGGAGCCTCGACCGGCCAGTTCGAGGCCGTCGAGCTGCGCGACGGTGGTGAGCGCTACAACGGCAAGGGTGTGGAGAAGGCCGTTCTCGGCGTGCTGGACGAGATCGCGCCGGAGCTCCTGGGCTACGACGCCGACGACCAGCGCCTCATCGACCAGGCGCTGATCGACCTCGACGGCACGCCCGACAAGTCCCGGCTGGGGGCCAACGCCATTCTCGGCGTCAGCCTCGCGGCGGCCAAGGCGGCGGCCAAGACGGCCGACCTGCCGCTGTTCCGCTACGTCGGCGGCCCGAACGCCCACCTGCTGCCGGTGCCGATGATGAACATCCTCAACGGCGGTGCCCACGCGGACACCAACGTCGACATCCAGGAGTTCATGATCGCCCCGATCGGCGCGCCGACCTTCGGCGACGCCGTCCGCTGGGGCGCGGAGACCTACCACGCGCTCAAGGCGGTGCTCAAGGGCCGCGGCCTGGCCACCGGCCTCGGCGACGAGGGCGGCTTCGCTCCGGAGCTGCCGAGCAACCGCGACGCCCTCGACCTCATCCTTGAGGCGATCAAGAGCGCCGGCTTCCGCCCGGGCACCGACATCGCGCTCGCGCTCGACGTGGCCGCGACCGAGTTCCACACCGACGGCGTGTACGACTTCGAGGGCGCCAAGCGCTCCGCCGAGGAGATGGCCGCCTACTACGGCGAACTGCTCGAGGCGTACCCGCTGGTCTCCATCGAGGACCCGCTGTCGGAGGAGGACTGGGCGGGCTGGAAGGCCCTCACCGAGGCCGTGGGCGACAAGGTGCAGGTCGTGGGCGATGACCTGTTCGTCACCAACCCCGAGCGCCTCCAGCGTGGCATCGACGCCGGCTCGGCCAACGCGCTGCTGGTCAAGGTGAACCAGATCGGCACGCTCACCGAGACGCTCGACGCCGTGTCGCTGGCTCAGAGCAACGGTTTCCGCTGCATGATGAGCCACCGTTCCGGTGAGACCGAGGACACCACGATCTCCGACCTGGCCGTCGCGACCAACTGCGGGCAGATCAAGACCGGCGCGCCCGCGCGCAGCGACCGGGTGGCCAAGTACAACCAGCTGCTCCGCATCGAGGAGCTGCTCGACGACGCCGCCCGTTACGCCGGCGCCGCCGCCTTCCCGCGGTTCCGCTGGTCGTAGGCGACGGTGCCCGAGGCGAAGCGCAGGCCGCCGGACTCCGACGCGGTCGACGCCAAGGAGCTGCGGCGCGCCCACCTCACGGGGCGCGCCGCGATCTTGGCCGTGGTGGCCTGCGCGATCGCACTGAGCCTGGCCTACCCGGTCCGGGAGTACATCGCGCAGCGCCGTGAGATCGCCCAGCTCCGCGTCCAGCAGCGGCAGGCGCAGCAGCAGGTCGAACAGCTCGCGGCGCAGAAGCAGCGGCTCGGCGACGAGTCCTACGTACGCCGTGAGGCCCGGCGCCGCCTGCACATGTGCGATCCCGGCGCCAAGTGCTATGTCGTCGTCGGGGGCGACGACGGCGGAGACCAGAGTGCCGCGCGCAAGACGCCGGCGCCGACGCCGCCCTGGTACGTCACCCTGTGGCGCTCGGTGGACGCGGCCGATCAGCACCGCTGACCGCATAACCTTGCAAGCGATGCCAGGCCGGCCCGGCAGCCGCCCGGCCCGCATGCACGTACGCAAGGCTCGAAGGGAAACCGGTGATCGACCAACGCGACGCTGCGGCCGTCGCGGCTCAGCTCGGCCGTGAGCCGCGCGGGCTGCGCGCGGTCGCCCACCGTTGCCCCTGCGGGCTGCCCGATGTGGTGGTGACCGCGCCGCGTCTGTCCGACGGCACGCCGTTTCCGACGCTTTATTACCTCACCTGTCCGAAAGCGGCCTCTGCCATCGGCACCCTCGAGGCGAGCGGGATGATGAGGGAGATGACGGACCGGCTGGCCTCCGATCCGGAGCTGGCCGCCTCGTACGCCGCCGCCCACGAGGACTACCTGACGCGTCGCGACGCCGCCGCGCGCGCGGCGGGAACCGATCCACTACCAGCGGGAACGCAGAGCGCCGGCGGTATGCCGGCCCGGGTCAAGTGTCTGCACGCGCTGGTGGCGCACGAGCTCGCGGTGCCGGGGGCGAACCCCTTCGGCGCCGAAGCACTCAGCGAACTCCCGGACTGGTGGCGAGCCGGGAGTTGTGTCAATGTCGAACAGACTTCACAGACCACCTGTCAACCAAGTCAGGAAGCTGTCATGATCGCTGGTGCGATGAGCACCGAAGACAGGCCGCCCCACCCGGAGCAGGGCGAATGAGCGCCGCGACACGCGTCGCCGCCATCGACTGCGGCACCAATTCCGTACGCCTTCTCATCGCCGACATCTCCGGCGACGAGCTGGTGGAGATCGAACGCCGGATGGAGATCGTCCGGCTCGGTCAGGGCGTCGATCGGACCGGACGGCTCGCGCCGGAGGCGCTCGAACGCACCTTCACCGCGATGCGCGGCTACGCCAAGCTCATCGCCGGGCACGACGCCGAGCGCGTGCGCGTCGTGGCCACCAGCGCCACCCGCGACGCCGCCAACCGCGACGACTTCGTACGGGGCGTCGTCGAGATCTTCGGCGTCGAGCCCGAGGTGATCACCGGCAAGGAGGAGGCACAGCTCTCCTTCACGGGCGCGACCAAGGACCTGGCGGCTCTGCGCCCCATGCGCCCGTACCTCGTCGTGGACATCGGCGGCGGCTCGACCGAGTTCGTCCTCGGCACCACCGAGGTCGAGGCGTCGCGTTCGGTCGACATCGGCTGCGTCCGCATGACCGAACGCCACCTGTGCTCCGATCCGCCGTCGCCCGAGCAGCTCGCGGCGGCCGTCGCCGACATCGACGCGGCCCTCGCCGCCGTACGCACGGGGGAGAGCACCCGCGACGAGGCCGCCGCCCGGGCCGGCGAGGCGACGTTCGCGGAGGCCGACCTCGCGGACGCGAGCGCCGGCATGCCGCTGCCTCCGCCCCCGCCGGCGCCGCCGCTCGTCCCGCCGATCCCGGTCGAACGCGCCCGCACGCTCGTCGGGCTCGCGGGTTCGGTGACGACCGTCGCCGGCATCGCCCTGGACCTTCCGGAGTACGACTCCGAGCGCATCCACCTGTCGCGCGTGAAGGTCCGCCAGGTCCACGACGTGACCCGCATGCTGCTGCACTCGACCCACGACGAGCGCGCCGCGATCGGCGTCATGCACCCGGGCCGCGTCGACGTCATCGGCGCGGGCGCGCTGATCCTCGACCGGATCATGCGGGAGTACGGGTTCAACGACGTGGTCGTGAGCGAACACGACATCCTGGACGGCATCGCCTGGTCGCTGGTCTGAGCCGACGTGACCAGGGTGAACGCGCCGTTCGTGCCGCCGGGGACGGGATGGCCGGGTGATCCGGCGCGGGCGGACACTCCCGTGGCCACCGATCCCGCGTCCGTGGGCTCGCTCGCCGCGCAGGCGCCGTCTCTGGACGAGCTGGTGGCCCGGCAGTCGGTCTGCCGGGCGTGCCCGCGCCTCGTCGCGTGGCGCGAACAGGTCGCGGTCGAACGCCGCCGCGCGTACGCGGACGAGGAGTACTGGGGCCGGCCCGTCCCGGGCTGGGGCGATCCGTCCCCGCGCGTCCTGATCGTCGGCCTGGCCCCCGCCGCCCACGGCGGCAACCGCACGGGCCGGATCTTCACCGGCGACCGG
>NZ_JBHLZP010000423.1:0-7083 GCF_042429965.1 Actinoallomurus acaciae | reverse complement strand
CGGTGAAGGTAGGACCGCCGGAGTGCGCCGTCAAGACCGCCGGAACGGAGTGTTACCAAGCCGAGACCGTGACCGGCCGGCGGCCCGTGCGCGGCGGTGCGAGTCCGCGGGCATGAGCCGCACGCGCACGGCCGCCACGTCGTCGGCCTGCCCGGCGGGCCGGGGCCGGGTTCGGGGCCGGTGGGAGGAGAAGGCACGCTGATGGTCATGCCCGAACCACCGCTCCTGCTCACGCTCGACCTCGCCGGCACGTTCGCGTTCGCCCTCAACGGTGCCGTCACCGGCATGCGCGCCGCCCGCCTCGACATCGTCGGAGTGCTGACCCTCGGCATGATGACCGCCCTCGGCGGCGGCGTCGTGCGCGACACGCTCATCGGCGCGTCGCCCCCCGCGACCTTCCGATACTGGCCCTACCTCGTGGTGGCCGCGGGCGGGGCGCTGGTCGCGTTCTTCCTCGGCCGGCCGCTGCGGAGATTCGCCCCGCACATCGAGTTGTTCGACGCCGCCGGGCTGAGCCTGTTCTGCGTCACCGGTGCGACCAAGTCCCTGCAGTACGGTCTCGCCGTGGCCCCGGCCGTCATCCTGGGGGCCGTCACCGGCGTCGGCGGCGGGACGATCCGCGACGTCCTGGTCCGGCGCGTCCCCACGGTTCTCACCAGTGGCCTGTACGCCATACCCGCCCTGGTCGGTGCGGCGATCGCCGTGGCCGCGGTGCGCACCGGCGTCTACGGTGTTCCCGCCGCGCTCGGCGCCGCCCTGGCCTGCCTTCTGATCCGCGTCGCGGGCATCCGGTACAACCTCAACGCCCCGGTCGCGCCCGAGACCAGAGACCGGCGATGACCGCATGAGGTCAGTGGGAGTGGGCCTCTTCGAGGGAGGCTCCCGCCAGGCGTGCCGCGACCAGGTCGGCGAAGTTGGGGCACTCGAAGACGTCTTCGTGCGGGCAGGCCAGGCCATGGGCGATGGCGGTGCGTGCCGCCTGGGCGCGGGCGATCCGCCGGTCCAGCTCGGCGAGCTTGCGCCGGTGCAGTCGCCGCCAGCCGCCGTCGGCCGACGTGCGCGCCGCGATGAGCGCCTTGATCTCGCGCAACGTGAAGCCGACGTCTCGCAGCAACAGGATCACCCCGACCAGCCCGGCCGCCGACGGCGGGTAGCGCCGCCGGCCGGAGACACGCGTCGGCGCCGGGAGCAGCCCGAGCTCCTCCCAGTAGCGCAGAGCGGAGGTGGCGGTGCCGGTGCGCCTCGCCAGCTCCCCGATCGTCAGCCGCTCGTCCATCTTGACTTCAAGCGTACTTGAAGCCGTTCACTGGCCGCCATGCCAACAGCAGTCGCAACTCTCAAGCGGCGTGCGCTCGAAAGAGTGGTTCGCCAGTTCGGTCACCCCCGGGGCGTCGCCGGGCGGGTGGTCGGTCAGGTCCTGGCTCATCGCCGTTCCAACCGGCAGCGCAACAGGTGGGCGGTGTCGTTGCTGGACGTGCGGCCCGCCGACCGGGTGCTCGAGATCGGGTTCGGTCCGGGCGTGGCCATCGCCGAGCTCGCCGGCCGAGCCACCCGGGGCCACGTCTACGGCGTCGACCACTCCGAGGCCATGGTCCGGCTGGCCCGCCGGCGTAACGCCGCCGCCGTCCGCGCCCACCGCGTCCATCTCGCTCAGGCCTCGGTGGACCGGTTGCCCGACTTCGGGGAGCCGTTCGACGCCATCCTGGCGGTCAACTCCCTGGGGTTCTGGCCCGACCCGGTCGAACGCCTCCGCCGGCTCCGCGATCTGCTCCGCCCCGCCGGGCGCATCGCGCTCGTCAGCCAGCCGCGCTGCCCCGGCGCCACGCGAGACACCACGGCCCGGGCCGCCCGGGAGCTCCAGGACCTGCTCGCCCAGGCGGGCTTCACGCGGTTCCGGGTCGAGACCCTCGACCTGGAGCCACCGGTCGCCTGCGTCCTCGCCGACAACCCGGCCGCGCCGGAGTGACCGGGGGAGCTCAGGCCAGGATGAAGCGGGTCTTGCCGAAGGCGATCTCATCGCCCGGGCGTACGCGTGTGGGGGCGACGATGCGGTAGCCGTTGACGAGCGTGCCGTTCATCGAGCCGAGGTCGGCCAGCAGCCAGTTGTCCCCGGCGCGGCGGAGCTCGGCGTGCACCCGGGAGACGCTGAGGTCGGTGACGACGAACTGGCAGCCCGGCGCGCGGCCGATCAGCAGGCGCGACCAGTCGTGCGGGGGAAGGGCGAAGCGCGGCAGGCGCGGCGCCCGCCAGGCGGCCTCCAGGCGCGCGGTCATCGACGACAGCGAGGTGACGGCTCCGGCGAGGCCGCGGACCAGGCGGCTGGCCGGGGGCAGGTCGCTGACCAGCGCGGTCAGCTCCGCGTGGCTGCGGGCCCGCAGCGCCGACTCGACGCGTTGCTCGAACGTCTCATGCGAGAGTCTGCCGTCGGCGACCCGGTCGCGTAGCTCGCGGAGTACACGATCGCGGTCCGCATCCGATGCGCGTGCCGAGAGCCCTTCCATGAGATGAGTATCAGGACCGGAAAGTCTCATGTCCAGTACGCGGCGGAGTGTCCAGGCCAGAGCCTCCCGGCACTAATGATCTACAACGTAAAGGCGCGCCGACGGGTTCGCCGCTCGCGGCAAACCCGTCCGGCTCGCACCCTCCACGGCAAGTTCCCTGAATGGCGTATTCACGGGGCCTCTGACCGATTAAGTGGTGACCAGCGGCGCCAAGACCGGATATCGGGTTGATCGGCAGGGGAGCGTATGAAGCGGACGCAGGCCGGCTTACTGGTGATGGCCGGGGCGGCGGCCCTGGTGGCCGGGGGAGTGGCGACCAACCAGGTCGTCTCCGGCGCGGGCGTCAGCTGGACCTGGGCCTATCTGGCGCTGGGCTTCACGGTGCTGGGCTCGGTGCTCTCCCTTCACCTCACCCGGTCCCCGGCCGCGGCGGTGGAGCGGTGGATGCTGGGCCGCCGGCGTACGTATCTGCGGCAGCTGCGGGCCTCGGTGGCCGACATGGAGACGATCGGGGTGGTGACACACGGCGAGTTCGTCCTGCGGATGCGCCAGGTGTATGTGGACGTGGCCCTTCGGCCCCGCCCGCCGCAAGAGCTCGAGCGCGACTCGGGGCTCGGCCCGGTGACTCCGCAGCAGGCGGGAGACCGGCGACCGCTGCAGTCGTTCCTGCGGGACAGCCGGGTGTTCGCGGTGATCGGTGCCTCGGGGTCGGGCAAGACCACGCTCGCCCGGCACACCGCCCTGGCGATGTGCGGCCGGCACTGGAGGTTCTGGCGACGACGGCAGATGCCGGTGCTGCTCTACCTGCGAGACCACGTCAGGTCGATCCTCGCGGAGCAGCCGCCGTTCCTGCCGGAGGTGGCGAGTTCGGCCGGCTGGCTGGACGGCCGGATTCCGCCGAGCTGGCTGGGGAAACGGTTCGACCGGGGCCGGTGCGTGATCCTGCTGGACGGCCTGGACGAGGTCGCCGACGAGGGGGACCGCGCGACGGTCGTCCGATGGCTGCGCCGGCAGATCGAACGGTATCCCGCGAACACTTTCGTCATCACCTCCCGGCCGCACGGCTATTCGTCCAATCCCCTTCCCAACGCCGATGTGCTGCAGGTCCAGCGTTTCACCGCGGAACAGATCTCTGAGTTCCTGCGCCACTGGTCCTACGCCGTGGAGTGCCGAGCGCGGAACCGGTCGGGTGGACCGGTGCGCGCCGCCGCCCGCCGGCAGGCCGATGACCTGTTGCGCAAGCTGAGGAGCGGCCCGGCGATGTACGAGCTCGCCGCGAACCCGCTGCTCCTCACCATGATCGCGAACGTGCACCGCTACCGGGGCGCGCTGCCCCGCAGCCGCGCGGACCTGTATTCGGAGATGTGCGACGCGCTGCTCCACCGGCGTCAGGAGGCCAAGAACCTCGCCGACGCGACCGGGCTGGAGGGGCCCAAGAAAGTGCGCGTCCTGCGTCACCTGGCGCTGCGGATGATGCGTGAGCGGACCCGCGACATGGCCACCGCCGAAGCCGAGGACCTGATCAAAGAGCCGTTGCGGCATGTCACCGGTCAGGGGCGGCTCACCCCGGCGATCTTCCTGGACGAGGTACGCAAGAACGGGGTCCTCGTCGGCGGGGAGCACGGCGCCTGCGGCTTCGTCCATCTCAGCATCCAGGAGTACCTGGCCGCCGCCTGCATCCGAGCCGAACCCGCCGAGCATCTGCGTCTGCTCACCGAGGGCGTCAACGATCCCTGGTGGCGCGAGACCACGCTGCTGTGGGCCGCCGGCAGCAACGCGACACCTGTCATCGACGCCTGCCTCGCATCCGGCACCATCGACGCGCTGGCGCTGGCGTTCGACTGTGCCGATGAGGCCTTGGAGATCGATCCGGCCACTCGTGCCCGCCTCAACCGGCTCCTCACGGCGGCGGACGTCTCCGGCGGTGACGACCGGGCGGCGCGCCGGCGGCTGCGGCTCATCGCCGCCGTGACCGCCTCGCGCGGCCTGCGGGAGATCGTCTGGCACGGCACCACCGCGGTGTGCGCCCAGCCGATCTCCCGCGACCTGTACAACCTGTTCGTCCTGCACGAGCGCGGGACCGGACGTCACACCCCGCGGCAGCCGCTCGGCGAGGGTGCCACCGGGCGTTCCCCGGCCGTCGGGATGTGGGCCGACGACGCGGCGCGATTCGTGGGCTGGCTCAACACTCTGCTCGACGAGGGCCCCACGTACCGGCTGCCCGCTCCGGCCGAGCTCGCCCACCCCGACGCGGCCCTGACGCACGTCCTCGGCCGCCACACCGTCTGGGCCGCCGACGACCGCATCGTGCTCCACCGGCCCGACCGGGTTCCGTGGCCCTACGCGCCGGGCCGGGAGCGGCTCGGCAAATATCCCGGAACCGTCCTGGAGACGATCCGCCCGGCGTTACGCCTGGCCCAGATCCCACGCGACGCCTCCGACGGCGATCTGCACCATCTCCTGGCCTACACGCGTGTCCTCACTCCTCGCCTCGGCGCCGATCCGCTCGCCCCGACGGCGCTGGAGTGGATGATGACGGTGGACCGCGCCCGTGACCTCGCCGACACCCTCGATCTCGTGTTCGACCTCGCCGCGGACCTGCGCCACCTCGGTTCCGACCCTGAGCCGCTCGCCACCGTGTTCGCCATCGCGACGAACCTCGGCACCGCGCTCTGGCGGGGGTTGTCGGCAGGGCATGACCTCGCGCTCGTCCTCGACCGGGCCGGTCACCGGGGTGAGGGGAAGGGGCTGGAGCAGGCCGTCGCGCACGCCCGCGCGCTGGCCGGGGACCTGGCCTACGCCCAGAGCCGGCCGGCCGTCACGCCCCTCATGCGCGACCGCGTCCGCGACCTGAGGCGGGCCCTCGCCGTGCATCACGGCACCGACCTGGCGCACGACCTCGAGCGGTGCCGCGACCACGCGCGGGCGTACGCGCGGTCTCTGGGCCGCGCCGACGCGCTGCGGCGGGCGGCCGACCTTCCGCTCCAGGCGCTTCATGGCGTGCGTCGACTCGATCGTGGCCGGGCCCGGCGCCTCGAACTCGACCTGCCGGCACGCCGTGACACCGCCCACGACGTCCCCATCGTCCGGGCCCGCGACCTCACCGGCCGGCTCATCGGTCTCATCGGTCTGCTCGGCGACGGCGCCGCCGAGGACGACCTCGAGCGGAGGCGCCGGGTCATGGACTCCACGGCCCGCGCCCACGACCTCGGCCGTGCGCTGAACCGCGAACTCAACCGCGCCCTCGCCTGCGACGTCGCGCGCGGTCTCACCGACCCGGAGCTGCTGCCGGTCATCGTTCCCGCGGCCGGTGTGCTTCTGCGCCAGTGGACGAGCCCGCGCGGCGCCAAGGCCGGCGACGGCCAGGCCCGCACGTCCTTCGAGCGGTTCGTCGCCAAGCTCATCGGCGGATCCACGCGGGGCGCCGAGGACCCCGGCGGTGAGATACGCAAGGTCCTGCGACTGCTGTCGGACGACTTCGGCCGCGCGGAGGTGCGCAGGCTCCTCGTGCGCGCCCACGCCGTGGTCGCCCCGATCCTGGATCGCCGGGCTCTCGTCGACGAATCCGCCCTGGCCGCCGCGGCGACCGGGCTCCTGGCCGCGATCGCCCTGCTGCAAGGCCCGCAGGAGAGGGACCTCGCCGGACGACTGGCGCGGGCCCTGGGCACGCTGACCGTGCTCGCGGACCGGGGGACCGCCGCCTCCGCCAACCAGATCGTGCTTCTCGTCCGGGCCTGAGCCGAGGATCGCTATTGATCTACAATGTAAAGGCGCCGGGCTCGGTCATGCCGGGTCCCACTCGGTCATGCCGGGTCCCAGCGGACACGAACCTCGGCGGGCTTGCGAAAGACCAGGCCACGCGCTCCGCCGGTGTGTTCCAGGCGCAGGCCGGGGAGGCGGAGCAGAGCGCCCAGCGCGGTCGCGGTCTCCAGGCGAGCCAGGTGCGCGCCGAAGCAGAAGTGCGGGCCGCGCGCGAACGACAGGTGCCGGTCGGCGTCCTCGCGGCGGACGTCGAAGCGGTCCGGGTCGGTGAAGACGGCCGGGTCGCGGTTCGCGCCCGCGATCGAGACCCGTACGAGGTCGCCGGCGCGGATGTCCGCGTCGCCGAGCCGCACGTCCCGCACGGCGTACCGGTCGACGACCGAGGCGGCCGGCTCCAGGCGGACCGACTCCTCGATGGCGCCGGCGAGCAGGGCGGGATCCTCAAGCACCAGCGCGAGCTGGTCCGGATGACCGAGCAGGTGGGCCGCGGCGTTCGTGATCATTCCTTCGGTGGTGTCGATGCCGCCGAACATCAGCACGGCGGCGTCGGCGACGATCTCGGCGGAGGTCAGCCCCTCGGGCCGCGCGGCGACCTCGGCGAGCAGGGAGGACGGCCGCCCCTCCTTGATCGCCTCCTCGACCCGCGCGCGCAGCAGTCCGTACGCCTCGGGCACCACGGCCTCCTCGCCGGCGGTGATGGCCGACACGCCCGCGACGAGCGCCTCGTACCACGACCGGACGGTGGTGGCGTCGGTGCCGCCGAGCCCGAGCGCCTCAGCGTCGACCGCGACCGCGAGCGGCCCGGCCAGCTCGGCGCGCA
>NZ_JBHLZP010000422.1:0-7090 GCF_042429965.1 Actinoallomurus acaciae | reverse complement strand
CGGCACGGTCGCGGGCGGGCAGGCGCCGGACGGGGCCGCCGTGGACGTCCACCGCCCACAGCCCACCCGCCAGCGTGAAGGCGGCCAGTCCGCCGCCCGCGTCCGTGGCGTACGCGTCGATCCCCTGCGACGGGCCGGTCAGTGCGCGGGGGTCGGCGAGCAGGCGTTCCGCCCCCGAACCCGGGTCCAGTGCCCACAGGCAGGTCGCCGGGTCGTCCCCCGTGCGGCCGCGCAGGAAGACGACCGTCCCGCCGCCGCCGACGACCGTGAAACTCCCGGGGGCGCCTCGCGTGAACCGCCGCGTACGGAAGAGCCGGTCGGGCAGGGAGGTCATGGGCGAAACCCTGCCACGGCGCCTGCCACGGCGTCGATCCGACAGCCTGGACTGGACAGCTCAAACTGGACAGTTCAGGCTGAAGGATCTACCGTGGGCGCCATGAACGAGACCAACACGGATGTCTCCGAGTCGGCCGTCCGTGCGGCGCACGAGGTCCGGTCGGTCTTCAGCCGCCTGCGCCGGAGACTGAAGGAGTCCTGGGACAACGAAGGGCTCACGCCGTCGCAGACGTCGGCGCTCAGCCGGCTGAACAAGGAGGGTCCCGCGTCGGCGAGCGCCCTGGCCGCCGCCGAACGGGTCCGCCCGCAGTCGATGGCCGCGACACTCGCGGCGCTGGAGGAGCGCGGCCTGATCCAGCGCCGCCCGGACCCCGGCGACGGACGCCGCCAGCTCGTCTCGCCCACCGACAGCGGACACGCGTACCTGGCCGACAAGCGGCGCGCGGGCGAGGAATGGCTGGCCAGGGCCCTGCAGGACCGCTGCACCGAGCAGGAGCGCGCGACCATCCTCGATGCGATGGCGCTCATCGACCGGCTCGCGCGTTGATGAGCACCGGAGTCACCGGACGCCCCGACACCGGCTCACCGGAGACGTTCGACCGCCGGCTGCTCGCCCCGATGATCCTCGGTTCGATTCTGAACCCGATCAACTCCTCGATCATCGCGGTCGCACTGGTCCCGATCGGCATCGCGCTCGGCGCACCGCCGGCGCAGACGGCGTGGCTGGTCTCCGCGCTCTACCTGGCCACGTCGATCGGCCAGCCCGTGGTGGGCCGCCTGATCGACCTGTACGGCCCGCGCCTGCTGTTCCTGGTCGGCACCTCCCTCACGGGGATCGCCGGACTGGTCGGCGTCCTGGCGCCCGATCTGGGCGTGCTGGTCGTCGCACGGGTCCTGCTCGGGTTCGGGACGTGCTCCGGCTATCCGGCCGCGATGTCGCTCATCAGGAGCGAGGCCGAGCGGACCGGCCGCGACAGCCCGGCCGGGGTCCTGACCGCGCTCGCCGTGTCCGGTCAGACCATCGCCGTCATCGGCCCCTCTCTGGGCGGCCTGCTGATCGGCCTGGGCGGATGGCGCACGACCTTCGCCGTCAACATCCCGCTGGCCGTGGCCGGGCTGGCCCTGGGCCTGCTGTGGCTGCCCAGGACGCCACGGCCCGAACGCGGACCGCACGACCGGCCGGGGCTGGACCTCCCGGGAATGGCGCTGTTCGCCGCGATGCTCATCTCGCTGCTGCTCTTCCTGATGCACCCGCGCGTCTCCCACTGGTACCTGCCGGTGGTGACGGTGCTCGCGGCGATCGCCTTCGCGGTCGTCGAGCTGCGGCGGTCCGAGCCGTTCGTCGACCTGCGCGTGCTCGGCGGCAACCTGCCCCTGCTGGCCACCTACGCCCGCGCGCTCCTGGCCTACGTCGTCTCCTACTCGTTCCTGTACGGCTACACGCAGTGGCTGGAGCAGGGGCGCGGCCTGTCGTCGTCCCAGGCCGGGCTCATGCAGCTGCCGCTGTTCCTGACCGGGATCCTCGTCTCGACCACCACCGGCCGCCGCAGGGAGATCCGCGGCAAACTCCTCGTCGGCGCCGCCTGCCAGCTCGCCGCCTGCGCGCTCCTGCCCGCGTTCGGCTCCCACAGCGCGATCTGGCTGCTCGTCGTGGTCGCGCTCGTCTTCGGCGTGCCCCAGGGCCTGAACAGTCTCGCCCTGCAGAACTCGGTGTACCACCAGGCGGACTCGGCGCGGATGGGCTCCTCCGCCGGGCTGCTGCGCACCTTCATGTACCTCGGCGCGATCGTGTCATCCGTCGCGACCGGCTTCTTCTTCCCGTACCGCGCCGACACGGCCGGCCTGCACCACCTGGCCTGGTTCATGCTCGTCGTCTCGGCCCTGTTCCTGGCCATCACCGCGGCCGACCGTTCGCTGCGCCGCGTCGGCCGTACGGCCCGATGACCCGCCCCGCCACGCGAGGCGTCGATGAATAACAACCCATTGGAAAGGCATCCATGACCGACACAGCCCTGCTCGTGATGGACGTTCAGCAAGGCATCATGAACCGCGTCACGGACCCGGACTACACGGCGCGTGCGGCTCGCGCGGTGGCCACGGCCCGTGACGCGGGCGTCCCCGTCCTGCATGTGGTCATCGGCTTCCGCGCCGGCCACCGGAAGGCGAACGACCGCAACAAGTCCTTCGGCGCCCTCCCGGTGGACGTCTTCACCGACGAGGACCCGGGCAGCGCCATCCACGACGCCGTCGCCCCCCGCCCGGACGAGCCGGTGATCACCAAGAAGCGCGTCAGCGCGTTCGCGGGCAGCGACCTGGAACTGGTCCTGCGCACCCACGGGATCGATCACCTCGTCCTCACCGGCGTCGCCACCAGCGGCGTGGTGCTGTCCACCCTGCGCCAGGCCGCGGACCTGGACTACCGCCTCACCGTCTTGGCCGACGCCTGCCACGACCCCGACCCGGAGATCCACCGCGTACTGACCGAGAAGGTCTTCCCCCGCCAGGCCGACGTCATCACCATCGACGAGTGGGCCAAGACCCTCGCCTGACCGGCGTTTCCGCCGGGGAGACGGATCCGGCCCCTGCCCGGATCCGTCTCCCCGCCCCCTCACGGACGGATCGCTAACGCTCCCGGGAGAACCAGGTCTTTCCCTCCGCGGCGATCCCTTCCAGTACGTGCAGTGTGTGATGAAGGCCGGAGGCGTCCAGCGTCACCTCGGACACCTCCGCGGTGGTCTCGCCCTCCGGAGGTTCCTCCATCCCCGGGCCGGTCACCTGAACACTGACCTGCTGCCCGTTCATGAGGGCGAGATCGAACGTCCGCTCATCGTCGTCGTTATGGCGCACCCGTACGGCCGCGACCGCCTCGTAGCGGTAGTTCGCCCGGTGCCGATCGTGGAACGTGCCCCGTTCGAAATCGAGCCGGACCGTGACCTCGCGCACTCCGTCGGCGGTGAGGATGAACAGGAGCAGCCGGTATCCCCGGTAGCGCCACGGGCCGCGCCGTTCCCGTGCGCGTTCGGTCGAGGGGGCGGGCGTCTCGATGAAGGCGTAGGCGACGACGTCGCTCATGGCCAGCCGGTAGTGCCGCAACGCCTCCTCCAGCAACACCTTCCGGTCGCAGTCCAGCCAGGCGGCCATCTGCGCATCGTCGGGGCGGTTCGCCAGCTTCTGCCGCCATCGCTCGAAGGCGTCCTGCTCGCGTCTCCGTCTCTGCTCCTTCTCGGCCTCATCGGCGGCGGCCCGCCGGCGCTCCAGGCTGATGTGCAACCGGCCCTGGGCGGCGACCCACCCGCCTGCCAGCATCAGGACCGTCGCGTACGCCGCGTGCGGAGGGGCGGCCGACACGGCGCCGCCGACCGCCCACACTCCCCCGGCGGAGAGCACGACGAGGCCGAGGACCGCTCTCACCCTGGTCGCCAGGGGCGTCGCCAGTTCCCATTGATGGCTCCACAGCGTGTCCTTCTCCCAGCGCGTTCTGACGTCGGCGACCCGGTGCCGGATCAGCCAGGTGATCTTCTCGGCGCCGATCCTCTGCTCGCGGTACACCTCGACGAGCTCGTCGCGCATAGTCCTGCGGAGCCCGGCCGTCTCGGCCAGCCAGATGTGGCGTTCGATGCCGTCCGGCGCGTACTTGGCGAAGTAGCGGCGAAAGTCCCGGTCCACCCTGCTCGCGAAGCCGCCGGGCGGCGCGCTGTTCCGGTGCCGTGGCGGCGTCCGGAACTCCTGGTCCTTCGCCCGACGCCGCACGGTGCGATGGCGCCATTCCACCCCGTCGTGCGCGACGAGGTAACCGGCGGGGAGGCACAGCAGGTACGCGAGGAGCGCCGGCACCCGGCTCGCCTGGGCCAGCAGGTAACCGATGTCGACCACCGTCAGGGCGAAGACGGCCGTCGCCGCCCAGCTCCACAGCCGGAGGGCGGAGGAGACCTCGGGCGGACGTGTGGGGCGCCCTCGTGGCGGTGCCGGATCCGGGTGGAAGAACTTCCAGACACGGTCCTGCCGACCACCGGCCTTCTGGTCACGGTTCGCCCGCTCCAGGGCCCGGCCCCACATCTGGTCGCGGAGCGGTCCGTCCAGGAAGAGCTGCAGATGTCGCTCGACCAGGTCGCCCTGCTCGCCTCCCAGTTCCCTGAACTCCTTCCACAGGACCTGCGGGTCCGCCTCGGGTCTCTGGACGGAATCCAGTAATCGGTCGATCGTTCTCACGCCGTCCGCCCAGGCGTCGTCCCCGGTGAGGTCGGTGAGGTTCTTCCTGTTCCGCAGCAGGTCGGTCTCTTCGCGGGACAGCTCGTTCCACGTTCTGCCGCTGACCAGGGCAAGCCTCCAGTAGAAGGAGGACCTGTTCGTTCTGTACCCGCCGTCGACGGCCTCGTTGATGAGCTTCCACGCCTTGCTCGGCACGTTGCTCTTCAGGAAACGCACGCCCAGCTCGAACTTCTCCTCGGCGGAGGCTCCCGGAGGAAGCGTGAAATGGACGCCGCCGTGGACGACTCCCGCCTGCACCCAGACGTTCGAGTCTTTGGCGACATTCGTGACGTCGCCCGGTTCCGTCACGACAGGTCCCGGGCCAGGGCGATGATGTTCTCCGCCTCCGCGGCCAGGGCGGGCACGTCGGCGATGAGCCCGCGTGCCTTCTTGAGGGCCAGCGTGAGCTTCTTGCCGCCCTGCGGTGTGTTCGTCGCCAATGCCTCGTCGGCCGCGGTGAGTTCCGCCTCCACCGCCTCATAGGTGTCCTCGTCGAGGTGGCCGTCGGACCGTGCTCGCCGCAGATGGGCGCGAAAGTCGGCGAGCGCCTCCCCCGGGTCGTCCGGCGGGATCGGCTCGGAACCCATTCGGATGCCCCCGTACACGGTTCCGGCCTGCACGCCCACACGTGCGTTCCCCTGCGCGATGTTCCGTACCGTTTCGGGCATTCCCGACCTCTCTGCTGGACCACCGGTCGGCTCGCCGGCGACGTCATCGGCCAACTCGTCGGCCAGGACCGCGGCGAAGGCCGCCGCGTTGGCGGCCGCGCGCCACAGCCACCGCTCGTGGACCGGGGGCTCGACGCGGTCCGCGCGATTGCTGATGCCGCGCACGACGGCCACCGGCAACGACCTGTTCAGGTGGCCGGCCTGCGCCACACCGGCGCCTTCCATCTCGATCGCCTTGGCGTCGTTGTAGCGCTCGTCGATCCAGCGGGCGTGCGAGGAGTCCGTGGACTTCAGGACCACCTCTCCGGCGGCGATCGGGCCGAAGTGCACCCTGGGTATCGGGTCACCCTCGGGGAGATCTCGCGGCCAGGAGCGGCCGCGGGCGATGTGCTGGGCGATCTGTTCGACGGCGTGCGAGGTCTCCCAGACACGGGGCCGGCTCTTGAACCCGGCGTCGTCGCTCTTACCGCCGTGGTACGCGTAGACGTGCGTCGCGACCACCACGTCGCCCAGGACGATGCCGGGGGCCAGGGCGCCGGCCAGGCCGACGAACAGCAGGGCGGCGGGGGCGAACTCCTGAATGGCGCGTTCGGCCAGCACCGCCGCGGACTGGTTGCCCGACCCGATCTGGGCCAGGGCCACCCGGCACCGGCCACCGGCGAGGCCGCCGACTTCGAAATGGGTGCCCTGCGCGTGCCGGTGCAGAGACGGGTCGACTAACTTCTCGCGGATGGCCTGGTACTCCAGGTCCAGCGCGGTGAGGATCACAACCGGACGGCGGCTCACTTCACGGCTCCTTCCGGCGGCGCCCAGGGGGGTCATCGGTCACGAGACCGAGAATAGCTTTTTGTCCGATTGACAGGAAGAGGCGCCGGTAAGGGAATCCGCGTTTGCCGACGAATCCTCGTGGCGTCTCAGCGGCGAGGGGCCGACCGGATGAGGATGCGGGCCGCGTCGCGGGCGTCGGCTCCGGGCGTGACGTCACCGGAGTCGATCGTGGCGACCGTGGTGGCGCCCTCGATGAGCAGGAGGAGTTGCCGGGCGAGCCGCGCGGGTTCGGCCGGTGGGGGGTCGAGTTCGGCGAGACGCTCGGCGAGCAGTTCCCGGTAGAGGTCCAGGTGCGCGCGGCCGAGAGCGGCCACCTCGGGGTCCTGGGCGCGGGTGTCGGTGACGGTGTTCACGACCACGCAGCCGCGGTAGTCGGCCTGGGCGAACCAGGTGGCGAGAAGGTCGAACACGGCCAGGACGCGCGCCTCGCCGGGAGGGGCGTCGGCGGTCTCGCGGCGAAGCCAGGCGTGCACCCGCTCGGAGCGTTCGACGAGCATCGCCGCGACGAGTCGCTGCTTGGACCCGAAGTTTCGGTAGAGGCTCAGCTTGGACGCTCCGGCCTCGACCGCGATGTCGTTGACGCCGACGGCGTGCACGCCGCGTGCGTAGAACAGCCTCGTCGCGGCGTCGAGAACACGCGCCCGCGTGGCGGCCGGATCGAGCGCCGCGCCCTTGGCGACCGGCATTGTCTCCTCCTCGTCTCGCATCGGTCCGTAGATGATACAGCCCGGTTCCAAAGATGGTCCCGATCGGTATCATCTCCCCCGTGGAGATCCGCGAGTCGCCTCCCGCCCGCCGGAGCACGCCCCCTGCCGCCGGTCCGCCCGTCCGGCGGCTGTGGTCGGCGGTGCTGCGGTTACCTCGCGTTCGGCGCGACGTTGCAGGCGTTGCCGGGCTATGTCATCGAGCGGTTCTCCGGCGGCACCGTCGCCGCGGGCTGGGCGGTCGGTATCGCGTTCGCGGCGACCGCGGCCGGCCGGCCCTGGGCCGGCCGGGGCGGGAGACGCCGG
>NZ_JBHLZP010000421.1:0-7109 GCF_042429965.1 Actinoallomurus acaciae | reverse complement strand
GGCGCGCCGCAGGCCAGGCCGAACGCCAGCGCCCCGTCGGCCGGGCCGTCGATCCTCATCAGGAGCCGTCCGCCCACGGGTCGCGCGGCGCCGCGCGCCGCCTCGGCGAGCACGTCGGGGGAGAAGGACCATTCGAGGTCGGGCACACCGCGGTTGAACAGCACCCGCCACTCCGGGTCGGGCCACTCCCGTACCAGTGTCTCCATCGACCGCATCAGGCACACGGTGTCGGGCTGGCGGGGGATCGCACCCCGCGTGAAGACCTGGGCGTGCTCGCGGCCGTCCACGGTGCGCACCAGCCACTGGACGACGTCGTGCCGCCCGGCGATCACGTCGTCGGCGCGTCTCTTCGGCGCGAGCACGAACAGGTCGAGGCCGGAGAGCAGCCGCAGGTACGCGGCGGCGTCGCCCCGTGCCTTCGCCTCGGCGAGCCGTTCCTCCACCGCGTAGTGCGGCTGCCAGCGGGGCGGGCGGGCGTCGTCGAGGTTGAACCGCACCTTGCGGGTGAGCTCGTGGTCGGCGCCGAGGGCGCGCTCGCAGTCCGCGAGTACCTCCTCGTACAGCGCGACGGCCTCGTCGAGCCGGCCCGTCTCCTCGTACAGCAGGGCGAGGTGGTTGCGCGACCGCAGAGTGTCGGCGTGGTCGGGGCCGAGCGCCCGCCGCCGTCCGTCGACCACCGCGCACAGGGCCGTGACGGCCTCGGCGTGGCGGCCGAGTTCGCGGTAGGTCAGCGCGACGTTGCTGCGGGACAGCAGCGTCGCGGGGTGGTCGGGGCCGAGCACGCGTTCGCGGTCGGCGAGCGTGTGCTCGTACGCGGTGATGGCCTCGTCCTTGCGGCCGGAGTCGTCGTAGGCCAGCGCCAGGAGGTTGCGGACCGCCATCGTCTCGCGGTCGTCCCGGCCGAGGATCCGCTCCCAGTCCGACACGACGCGTTCGAGCAGCGGGACGGCGTCCGCCGGGCGGTCCACCTCGCGGTACGCCTCGGCGAGGTCGCGGCGGCACCGGACGGTGTCGGGATGGTCGGAGTCGAAGAGCCGTTCGCAGCCGGCGAGCGCGTCCTCGAGCAGGGCGATGCCCTCCGCCTGGCGATCGACGGACAGGTACACGTGCGCGAGGCGGATGCGGACCCGCAGGACGTCACGGTGGTCGGGGCCGTACAGCCGCCGGAGTCCCGCCAGGGCGCCCTCGGTCAGCCCGACCGCCTCCGCGGCCCGCCCGGTGTCCTTGTACATCGCGCCGAGCGTGGCCGCGGACATCAACGTGTCCGGATGACCGGGGCCCAGGATGCGCTCGCGGTCCTTCAGCGCGCGCTCGTACGCCTCGGCGGCCTCCGCCGTCCGGCCCAGGTCGTCGTAGAGCGACGCGAGGTTGGCCCGGATGGTGAGGACGCCCTCGTGATCGGCGCCCATGACGCGCTCGGCGTCGGAGAGGGCGGCCTCCATGAGGGGGACCGCCTCGTCGAGCCGGCCGGCGTCACGGTAGGCGAGCGCGAGGTTGTTGCGGGCGCCGATGGTGTCCAGGTCGTACGGCCCGAGGGTCTGCTCGCGGGCCGCGAGCACCTCCAGGAGCAGTTCGATGGCCTCGTCGACGCGTTCGGCGGCGGAGTAGGCGTCGGCGAGATGGTTGATCAGCGTGATCGACATGGGATCGCCGCGGCCGAGGCTGCGTTCGGCCTGGGTGAGGGTCTGGATGCAGACCGCGATCGACTGGTCGAGGCGGCCGGCCTCGCGGTAGGCGGAGGCGAGGTTGTTCCCGGCGATCAGCGTGTCGTGGGCGTCGGGTCCCAGCAGCCGTGCGCATTCGGCGAACGCCTGCTCGCCCAGGGTGATCGCCTCGTCCACCCGGCCCGCCTCGTAGTACGCGTGGGCGAGGTTGATCCGGCAGGTGAGCGTGTCCGGGTGGTCGGGGCCGAGGGTCTGCTCGGCGGTCACGAAGGCCTGCAGGTCGTCCAGGACCGCGTCGTCCAGCCGTCCGCCCGTCCGATAGGAGTTCTCGAGGATGTCCTGGAAGTCGTCTTCCACCACCGGGGGAACCTCCGTCGATCCGGGCACGGCCGAGACGGCCTGTGGGCAAAAATCCACCGTAACGGGCGAGCCGTAATCAGGCCGGATGAACCCGTACAGGAACGAGACCACCCGGTACGGGTACGCCGTCCTGGCGCCGCCCCCGCCCAGCCGGTCCCCGCAGTACGACCGGGTCCTCCGGGCTTCGGTGATCGTCGGTTCCAGTCCGCGCTCCCCTCATCCGCCCTCACGATAAGCGCGTCCGGGCCGCGACGGAACCGTGTTCGGTCAGGGTTCGGCGCGCCAGCCGTCGAGCACCCGGTCGACGTCCGCGCGGATGCGCTCGCGCGCCTCCGCGCGGGGAACGCCGGACATCAGCAGCGTGTCGTAGTCGGTGTTCTCGTGGCGTACGGAGGCGACGACGGCGGCCCGTACGGCCGTCTCGTCCAGCGCGCGCCCGGCGGCCGAGCGTCCGACGCGGCCGCTGCCGCGCGTGCCGGTGTGGCGGGCGATCGCCTCGGCGCGTTCGGCCGGGCAGCCGGGGAACATCCGCCGGATCTCGCGCGCCGTCCGCGCCTGAAGCTCCACGTCCTCGGCCGCGCGGCGCTCGCGGTCGCGGTCACGCCGTCGCGCGCGGACGTCCTCATCGGCGAGGCACTGCTCCTCGGCCACCTCCAGCGCGCGCTCCTCGACGAGCAGGCCCTGGCGTTCGTAGCGCTTACGGCGGCGGTTGAGCCGGACCACCACGCCCGACAGGCCGCTCGCCTTCTTCGCACGGCGGGTCAGGGCGGCGTCACCGGCCGGCAGGAAGACCAGGTGGTCCATGTCGGTGCAGGTCAGGCAGGTCGGCCTGCCATCCTCCATGACCAGGAAGTCGCCCGTGCCGTGGCAGCCGGCGCAGGTCCACTCCTTGAGCGGCACGATCACCACCAGGTCGGGCGCCGCGCTCTTTCGCTCGATCACCCGCTCGCGTTTCGCCTCGGAGAGGTCCGGGGAGAGCCAGTGCGTACGGTAGGCGCGCTCGGCGGACTCGTCGCCGTCGGCGGTGAACCGCAGCGCGACACGGTCGCGGGTGGCCGAGACATACGGCACCTCGACCGGCCGCAGGCCACCGTCCTCGGCCCATCGGCGCAGGGCCGTCATCGCCTTGGCGAGCCGGTCGGGGCGCGCGCCGAGCGCCTGCTCCAGGTGGCCGAGGCGACCCTGCCGCCACTCGTCGATCCTGTTCGCGGGCAGCCAGCCGATGCCGGTCAGGACGTCGATGGGCGAGACGGCCTTCGAACGCGCCAGCGCGGCCTCCGCGGCCGAGACGACCCGACCCTGGAGAGACTCACGGCTCAAGGGTCCTCCTTCGCCGTGGAAGCGACCAGGGCTCTTCGAATCGCTCGCTCATGACCGCCCAAATTTATCGGACCGACCGGCGCTGCCATGCTGGAAAGGTGATCGGACCTCAGCGATGGCACGTCGCGCCGGTACTGGTGTTCGCCAAGTTCGCCGGGGCGCTGCTGCTCGTGCTCCTGGCCGTCCTCTCGGGAGACGAGCGTGAACGCCTGCTGCTCTGCGCCGCCGGAGCACTGGCCCTCGGCGTGTACGGCCTGCGCGACGTGCTGGCACCGGTGAGGCTGTCCGCCGACGCCGGGGGAGTGACCGTCATCCACGGGTTCGCCGGCCACCGGCACATTCCGTGGCACGAGGTCGAGCACGTCGCCGTGACCGAGCGCCGCTCCCACGGCCTCCGCACCGAACTCCTGGAGATCGACGCGGGAGAGTCGCTGCACCTGTTCAGCCGACACGACCTCGGCGCGCCACTCCAGGAGGTGGAGGAGACCTTGCGGGAGCTGCGACCCGCAGCCGACCAGGAGCGGTGACCACGCCCCGCGAACTCGTGGCGGCCCCCCGGCCACCCCTGACCAACGCGGTCCCCTGGCCAATGCCGCTACCGACAGCCACCCCGGCCGCTAACGCGACCACGGTTACCGACGGCGGGGAGTGTCCCGGACGGCGCGAGTGTCCCGGACGGCGGGGCTTTGAACACGCCCTGGCCTCTCGCCGGCGCCGACAAGGGGACCTCAGCGGTTGAGGACGTGGTCGCGGGCCTCGGCGTAGCGTTCGCGGAGCTCGGGCGCCGGGTCGGCCTCGTATGTGGTCAGACCCGGGCGTTCCCAGCGCGGCGGCTCGGGTGCCTCCGGCAGTGCCCGCGCCGGCGATGTCTGTGCCGACAGGGCCCACGCCGCCTGGATCGCCGCGCCCTCCGCGACGTACTCACCGGCCGGTGGGACCAGTACCGGGCGGCCGAACACCGTCGGTGCGATGCGCCTCACCGCGTCCGAGCGGGCCGCACCGCCGATGAGGAGGACCCGGTCGGCCCGTACGCCCACGCGGAGCAGGGACTCCAGCCCGTCGGCCAGGCCGCAGAGCATGCCCTCGATCGCGGCCCGTGCCAGGTGCGCCGGTGTCGCGTTGTCCAGGCGCAGTCCGTGCACCGCGCCGGTCGCGTCGGGGCGGTTCGGCGTGCGTTCGCCCTCCAGGTACGGGACCAGCGTGAGGCCGTCCGCGCCGGGTGGGGCGGACAGTGCCAGCCGGGACAGTTCCTCGTGGTCGACGCCCAGCAGCCGCGCCGCGGCGTCCAGGACGCGTGCGGCGTTGAGCGTGCACACCAAGGGCAGGAAACGGCCGGTCGCGTCCGCGAAGCCGGCCACCTCTCCCGACGGGTCGGCGCAGGAGGACTCCGCGACCGCGAAGACCGTGCCCGACGTGCCGAGCGACACGACCACGTCGCCCGGCCGGATGCCGAGCCCCAGCGCGGCGGCCATGTTGTCGCCGGTGCCGGCCGACACGAGCACACCCGATGCCGTACGCCCCGCGGACTCGGCCGGGGCGAGCAGCCGCGGAACGGCCGGAGCGCGGCCCATGGCGAGCTCCAGCAGGTCGGGACGGTACCCGCCCTCCGCAGGTGACCAGTAGCCGGTGCCAGAGGCGTCGCCGCGGTCCGTCGTGAGTTCCCCGGTCAGCCGCCACGTCAGGAAGTCGTGCGGCAGGCACACCGTGGCGGTACGGGCGGCGGCCTCCGGCTCGTGCCGGGCCAGCCAGCGCAGCTTGGTCACGGTGAACGACGCCACCGGCACGCTGCCGACCGCCTCGGCCCACGCGCCGGGCTCGCCCAGCTCGGCGGCCAGGTCGCCGGCGGCGCCCGCCGAGCGCGTGTCGTTCCACAGCAGCGCGGGCCGTACGACCTCGCCGTCGTCGGAGAGGCAGACCATGCCGTGCTGCTGCCCGCCGATGCCGAGGGCCGCGACGTCGTCCAGCCCTCCCGCCGCGACGATCGCCTTGTCCAGCGCCGCGTGCCACGCGGCGGGGTCGACCTCGGTGCCGTCCGGGTGCGCCGCCTGACCGGCTCGCCTGATCTCACCGGTCTCGGCGTCGACGACGACCACCTTGCACGACTGGGTGGAGGAGTCGACGCCCGCGACCAGGGTCATCGCGCGCCGAGGAGGTGCTCGACGGCCAGCTGGTCGAGGCGCTCGAAGTGGTAGCCGCGTGCCGCCGCCTCGTCCAGGTCGAAGTCGTCGGCCGCGAGGGAGTCGAACGTCTCGCCGGGGTCGAGCGTGGGCACGGACAGCTGGTCCACGCGCGAGGCGGCGAGCGCCTCCTGGACCTCCGGGTCCGCGCGGAAGGCACGGGCCCGCTCCTTGAGGATGAGGTACGTGCGCATGTTCGCCTCGGCGCTCGCCCACACGCCCGAGATGTCCTCGGTGCGGGTCGGCTTGTAGTCGAAGTGGCGCGGCCCGTCGTACCCGCCGTTCTCCAGCAGGTCGACGAGGAAGAACGCGCTCTTCAGGTCGCCGTGCCCGAAGACCAGGTCCTGGTCGTACTTGTTGCCGTGCTGGCCGTTGAGGTCGATGTGGAAGAGCTTGCCGTGCCACAGTGCCTGGCCGATGGCGTGCACGAAGTTGAGGCCGGCCATCTGCTCGTGGCCGACCTCGGGGTTGAGGCCGACCATGTCGGCGTGCTCCAGCGAACCGATGAACGCCAGCGCGTGGCCGACCGTGGGCAGCAGGATGTCGCCGCGCGGCTCGTTCGGCTTGGGCTCCAGCGCGAACCGGATGCCGTAGCCGCGCTCGGTGACGTAGGAGGCCAACGTGTCGATCGCCTCGCGGAACCGGTCGAACGCGGCCCGTACGTCCTTGGCGGCGTCGGACTCGGCGCCCTCCCGGCCGCCCCAGAACACATAGGTCTTCGCGCCCAGCTCGGCGGCCAGGTCGAGGTTGCGCATCACCTTGCGGATCGCGTAGCGCCGGATGTCGCGGTCGTTGGAGGTGAACGCGCCGTCCTTGAACACCGGGTGGGTGAACAGGTTGGTGGTCGCCATCGGCACGACGAGGCCGGTCTCGTCCAGGGCCTTGCGGAAGGAGGCGACCGCCCGGTCGCGGTCCGGCTCGACCGCGAGGAGGTCGTCGTCGTGGAAGGTCACGCCGTACGCGCCGAGCTCGGCCAGCCGGTGCACCGACTCCACCGGGTCGAGCGGCGGCCGCGTGGCGTCGCCGAACGGGTCGCGCGCCTGCCAGCCGACGGTCCAGAGACCGAAGGTGAACCGGTCCTCGCGCGTGGGCTGGAACGTACTGGACATGCTGGCTCCTTAATTCGTACGCGACCTGGACTAATTAAATCGCGCAGGCCCAGAGTGTCAACATGCCGGGGAGGACGGGATTAGTCTGTGACGATGCGCCATGAGGTCGCACCCCTGCGCCACGGCGCCATGCGAGAACGCAACCTGGCCGTGGTCCTCGGCGAGATCGCCCGCCGGCAGCCGGTCAGCCGTGCCCGTCTCGCCGAGGCGACCGGATTCACCAAGACGACCGTGTCCAGTCTCGTCGCGTCGCTGGCCGGCGCGGGGCTGGTGCGCGAGGACGGGCCCGTACGCGACGGCGAGCGCGGCCGTCCCGCGACCGCCGTCTCGGTCAACGGCGACCGCGTCGCGGGCCTGGGCCTGGAGATCAACGTCGACTACCTGGCCGCGTGCGTGCTCGACCTCGGCCGCCGGATCCGGCACCGCCACATCGTCGCCGCCGACAACCGGGGCCGCGCCCCCGAGCGCGTCATCGACGC
>NZ_JBHLZP010000420.1:0-7122 GCF_042429965.1 Actinoallomurus acaciae | reverse complement strand
GTTCGGCGCCGGCGCACCGGGGTTGCGCCCGGTCTGCCCGGCGTTACGGTTCGCCGCGGGCGAGGCGGCGTCGCGGCCGGAGGAGTGCCGCGTGGAGATCACCAGCAGCGGGACGGCGGCGAGCACCGCGACGGCCACGGCGGTGAGTGCCACGACCCGGGCACGGGAGCGCCGCGGACCCGGTGCGGGGGCCTCGCTCGTGGCGAGGACGGGAGAATGTCGCGTCACCCGCTCGAGCGTCCCCGGCGCCTTCTCGGGCGCGAAGATCTCCTCGCTGGGGATCGCGGTCACCCTGGGCAGCACCACGCCGTGCCGGATCTCCAGATCCACGGCTGCTGTCATCGGTGTTCTCCTCCCACCACCGGGCAGGGCACGCCACACGGCCGCGTGCCGCGCGTCTCCAGCACGGCACCCGACCGTGGCCGAGGCCAACAATCGGATTTTCTACTATTAACTTGACCGGCGCATGCTTTCTGTCAAATGCACCCAACGGAATCTCCCCCTGCGGCCGATCCGGACTACTCCTGGGGGTCCGAAGAGCCGGGATGGAAGTCGGGGTTGGGGATGTAGGCGCCGCTGGGCGAACCGTTCTCCAGCCGCTGCACCCCGCGGATGAACCGCACGTCGATGCCGCCGGGGAAGACGACCTCCTCCTGGTCGGGGAAGGGCGAGGCGATGTCCAGGGTGGCGTTGACGTCGATGCCGCCGGGCAGCACGACGTCGTAGCGCCACTGGTACCTGCCGTGCAGCGCCCCGGCCGCGCGCGGGTCGTTCCATGCCGAGTCCCGCAGGTAATGGCGGTTCCGCGAGGTGCTCACATAGCCCGTGTCCGCGGGGTTGTTGTACACGTGGTCGATCAGGTGGCCGAGCCGGGCGCCCCTGGGCCGCAGGCCGTCACGGAACACCTCCTGCGGCCTCTTGTCGCTGAACTTGTACAGCGGCGTCCCGTCCGGGTCCGTACGCCACCTCATCGCGTGCGGGAGCCCGGAACCGAGCAGCTCCGGCCGGGCCGCGGTCACGGACGGGTCGACGACCGGCGTGCCGGAGACCGCGTGCGGGCTCGGCCGGCCGACCGGCGCGCCCGGGTCGGCCGAGACCTTCCCTGTCGTGTCCACGTCGGGCCGGGACGAGGCCACCGGGCTCGATCGGCCGGGCAGGTACCAGTTCCAGGCCGGCCCCTCGGCGTAGAGCCGCCCCTGCGGATCGCCGACCCGCCCGGCCCGGGGCGGCCCGGCGTCGTACTGTCCCCGCAGCCCGCCCAGCGCCGTGCTCTCGGCGACGAACACCCGCTCGTCCGGCTCGTCGGCCCCCTGCCCCCAGATCGTCCAGTGGTCGCTCCGCACGACCGTGGGGAACTCCGCGACGGTCGCCTCGTACTCGGCCGCGAAGTCGTCCGCCGGGGGCTCCGGCCGGACCGGGGCCGGAGGCGCAGGCGTGCCGGAGAGCGCCTGGTAGATGCCGTCCGCCAGGCTGTGGGCGGTCGAAGGGCCGTCGTCGGCGAGCGGCACCCGTACCGGGGGGCCGCCCGCGACGCTCGTCAGGTAGATCGCCGACTCGTCGGCCCGTATCGTGTGCGGGGTCAGGGCGTCGCCTCCCAGGCTCTCGCGCAGCGGCTCCCAGTCGCCGAGCCGTTCGATCGCCCCGGTGCGGTGCCTCAGCAGCATTCCGGTCGTGACGTGGATGAAGTCGCTCCCGTAGCGGGCCCAGGCATCGCTCTCCAGGAGCCGCCCGTCCCGCAACCGGATCACGCCCGTGTCGCTGGCCTGGTAGCCGTACTCCTCCGGCCGCGCGGGGCCGGACCGCCGGACGGTGTGCCGGTGTCCGGGCCGCTCTCCCCGCCCCGGCGGAGCCGGGCCGTCGTCTCCGCCGCGGCCCGTGAAGGGGGTGACGTGGCCGATGAGAGTGGCGAACAGGTCGAGGTGGCGGTCGCGCAGGCCGGACCGAGGGAGCCCGCCCTCGGGAACGGCGTCGAAGTCCCCCATGAGGCTGCCCGCGTTCCGCGCGGTGCGGGAGATCGTGTGCGTGGTCCGTCCCAGCCGGTGGTCCCGTGAGGTCGCGCGGGACTCGTCGCGTGCGCCGAGCTGGTGGGCGATCTCGTGGGCGTAGAAGACGGGGCGCTGGCCGACGATCCAGGTCCGCTGCGTCATGAGCCGGCCCGGGGTGTAGGGGGCGACGGTGGTCTCCAGGTGGGCGGCCTGGCCCGGGCCGGCGCGGACGACCCTGACGCGGAACAGGTCACCGGCCAGGTCTCCGTGGCGGAAGTGGTGCCGCGGCCGGTTGAAGAACTCCTCGACGCCGGCGGTCAGGCGTTGCCAGGTGTCCCGCAGGTCGGTGTCGCCGACGCCGGCTTCGCGGTTCAACCGGACGACGACGGTGAGCTCGGTGACGCGCTCGCCGTCGTGCTCGACCCGCCGTACGTCGAACGCGGACTCGACGGGCCGGTGGGAGGCGGGATCGAGCCAGGTGTGGCTCCGTGCCTCCTCCGGTGCCCGAGCCAGCAGCCGCGTCAGTGCGCCGGTGAGCGACGCCTCCGGAGCCGGCGGGGACGGCGTGACCCGCTCGCCGTCCGGCTGTTCCACGGTCACGGAGCTGGGCGGCGTGCCCGGCCTCCCGCCGGAGGGCGCGTGGGCATGCCCCGGACGTCCGCCGGACCGCCCTGGCCGCGCGAGCGCCCGCAGCCGGACGAGCGCGTTGTTCACCTCCGCCATCGCCGGGTGGGCGAACGGCGCGACGATCGGATGCCGCTGCGCGACGCCGTGCAGCGCGGTGATGAGTCCCTCCAGTTCGGCGACGAGGCCCGCGGCCTGCCCGTGGTCTCCGCCCAGCACGGCGCTCGTCGTGCGGACGATCGTGTCGATGAGCTCCTCCGTGACGACCGCCGTCTCGTTCTCCATGCCCTGCAGGACAGGATCGAGGTACCAGGCGGTGTTCACGAACGAGTCGATCTCCTGGACCCACTGCGGGATGGTGCCGCGGAACATGTCCAGTTCGGCCGGCGCGGCGGCGGCCAGCCGGCGTCCGGTCTCAGTGTTCGAGAGCGTCCTGAAGGCCCGGGCGAAGTAGTCGGCGGTCCGCGCCATCCACTGCACCGTCTCGAAACGGTCCCGCAGAGCCGCCGCGGTGTGACGGCCGCCCTCTTGCCGCCCGAAACCGCGCAGCTCGACCAGGACCAGGGGCACGGGCAGGTGGCCGTCGTTGGTGTCCGGATCGTCGAAATGCGTGTCCACGCCGAGCGCCTCGTCCTGGTTGATCAAAGGCCGGCCGGGCAGCAGCGCGGTGTCCAGGTAGTCGCCGATCGTGTGTCCCCACTGCTCGTCGAGGCCCTCCGCGCTGAGCGGGTCGGTGCCGTGCACCTCCGGCCGCCGGGCGCTCGCCGTGCGCACGACCGCGTCCCGGATGTTCTGCGCCTGGTCGGCGAGGAACGCCTGGACCGGGTCCGGCAGTGTCCTACGGATGCCGGCCAGGGACGTGCGCGACGCCGCCGCCGCGCGCGCCTTGAGGGCCACGTTCTCGTTCGGCGGGCCGTGCATGATGGGGCCGACCTGGGCGTAGACCAACGCCAGGAAGCCGCGCAGCGCGCTGACGTCCGGACGCTCGGTGAGGAGGCCCATCGCGTACGGCGGGATCCGGTGGCCGGCGAACCCGGGCAGCGTCCGCACGTAGCCGACGGCGATCTCGTCGCCGAAGTTGAGCGCGTCCGCGAGGTGCTGCCGGGCCGCGCTACGGGAGGTGCTGTGGTCGCGGACACCGCTCAGGAACTCGTGCATCCGCGTCACGGGGACTCCGGCGGTGAAGTGCACCAGGAAGTCGAACGGGCGGCCGGCGGGGTCGGGCTGGACGACGGCGCCCCGCGCGTCGTCCGAGTACGTGAACGACTCCTCGGGGAAGATCTCCTCGATCGGCCGATCGCCCTGGAGCCGCCCCAGCCGCTCGATGGCGGCCTCCACCGCCGCGAGGACGCTCTCGCCGTTCGCCCGGCCGACGTCGCCGGGGACCGTCGCGATCGGCGCGGTGACGATCTCCAGGATCCGCCGGGGTACCCGCCTGGCGAGGGTCCGGCCGGCCTGTCGCAGCGCCTCCGCGGACCCGAACACAGTCCCGTCCGTGGCGATGTGGAGGAACGTGCTGTCGAGGACGACGGAGAAGCTCCCGTCCCGCGCGGTGATCCGGAAGTCGTTCTCCCAGGGGTTCAGCCCGTCCCGAAGCCGGATGAGCGTACGGGCCTCCGCCTCGAAGCCGACCGCGCCGGCCCTCACTCTCGGAGGCGCGCCGAACGCGAGCCGGCCGGCGATGTCGGCGGCCAGCCCCTTGGGGTCGTTCGGACCTCCCTGAGGCAGCTCGGCCAGTGCGCGCCGAACCCGGGCGGCGTCGACCGCGCCACCGGTCCGCCGCTCCCCGAACCCGGCCAGCCGGCGGTTGACCTCGATCACCAGATAGTCGCTCACCTCGCGGTTCCGCCGGTCGTACTCCGGCCGGGCCGGACGCACCGGCCCGGCGAAGGAGGATCCGCCCGGCGCCTCAGTCGCGACGGGGGCCGTCGGGGAGAGGTCCGGCACCCCGGTGGAGGGCCCCGGGTCGCCCAGCTCGTGGTGGATCTCCGTGGTCAGCCGCTCCAGCTCCCGTACCTCCCGGAACATGACGTCGAGCCGGTGCTGGGCGCGGATGTGCGCCGGGACGCCGTCGTGGGCGCCGGGCGAGCGGCCCTGCCGGAACCGGCCGACGATCGCATCGGCCTCGGTACGCCGCACGCCCCTGGTGTTCGGCGGAAGCCGCCTCAGGAGCGTCTCGAGGTCGGTGGTGGCGTGGTGCAGCCGCCGCTCCAGCGCCTCGGTCCGCACCTGGAGCCGTCTCCGGGCGTCCTCGGCCGACGTGGGCAGCGCCGGACGGAGCGTCTCCCACGACACCCCCGGCGCCGACCGGGTCGTGCTCTCTGCGCCACGGAAGTGACCGGGTGTGCGGATGAAGCTGAGCCGGGCCGTGCCGTCCGGTCCGAGCGGCGTGACGTAACGGTCCTGGACCAGTGTCAGCGGCAGGCCCAGCTCATTCGCCGCGATGTGCGCGGCGAGGTCG
Organism: Actinoallomurus acaciae; assembly: GCF_042429965.1. NCBI lineage: Bacteria > Bacillati > Actinomycetota > Actinomycetes > Streptosporangiales > Thermomonosporaceae > Actinoallomurus > Actinoallomurus acaciae. The sequence continues at coordinate 2,052 of NZ_JBHLZP010000420.1, read as the reverse complement.
CCGGCCTCGTTGGACCACGAGTCCATCCGCCGGATCTGGTTCACGAGGGCACGCTGCTGTTCGGCGACCGAGCCTCTCCGGTCGGCCACGTGGAAGAAGTCCCCGTAGCGGGACGGGAGGCCCTGGGCCGCGACCAGGAGGTCGGCCTGCAGCCGGTCGGCCAGCCAGTTCCGCAGGCGCTGCACGGCGACCCGCTGGTCACCCCGGATGTCCAGGCCGGTGATGTGCCGGGCCAGGTACGGACCGGCCATCACGATCAGGCTGTGGTAGAAGCAGTTGTTGTCGAGCGGGACCTCCACCGGCCGCAGCCGCCGGCCGCGCAGCACCTGGTCCAGCCGGGCCGGGTCGAACTCGGCCTGCTCGATCTCCGCGGCTCGGCGGGCCGCCCTCTCGACCTCGTTCGGGCCGGTGGACTTGGACGTCGTCGCCTTCGCCGACGCGGCCCGGCCGGGCCGGGCGATGACGACGGTGTGCCGGCCGTCGCCGACCTGACGCAGCCCGGACCGGTCGCGCGTGGTGAGTGTCGTGTCGCCCGGTCCGGTACGCCGGTAGCGGCCGTCCGGCAGCACCACGGCGGCCCCGGTGTGCACCGGACCGGTGTAGAAGATCAGGGTGCCCGGCGGCAGGTTCGCGGGCACCTCACGGGTCGTCTCGACGGTACGCCCGGTGGTGCCGGCGAGGAGCGAGCGCACCGCCTCGGCGGTCTCGCCGGTCACGGTCGCCTCGGTGAGGAACCGCGTCGCCTGTTCCAGGTCGGTCGCCACGACGTCCGCGACCGTCGTGTTCCGGGCCGGGCCGCCGCGCGTCAGCCACGAGAGCGGGGCGTACCGGGAGAGCGGCCCGAGGTCCTGCTGGTCCGGGCGCCGTACGCCGGCGGCGGTGACCCGGTACCGCCCGTCCGCGCCGACGTACACGTGCGGTGTCTGCGGAAGCGGTTGATCGACCGCCACCTGCTGCGACGTGTCCGCCGGCGCGGTGCCGCGCCGACCGCCGCGCAGCGTACCCGCCCCACGCTGCGTGCCCGCCCCGCGCTGCGTGCCGCCGCCGCGTGAGGTGCCCCGCGTCCCGGTGGAGCGTGCCGTACCGCGGGAGGTGTCCGGGCCGGGTGAGGAGAGGACGGGTGAGGAGAGGACGGACGGGTCTCGGTCCGGGGGCCTGGGAGAACCCACCGGCGCACGGCTGACCACGATCGTGTGGGGCTGCCCGTTGAGCACGCCCCGTACGTCCTGCTCGGTCGTCTCCGTCGTGTCCGTGCCGCCGGCGAGGTGGGCGCGGTACCCGGTCGGCGTCACGACGGCGACACCGGTGCCGACCGGACCGGTGAACCAGACCCAGGTGCCGACCGGCAGGCCGGCCGGCAGCTCCTGCGGCGTCTCGGTGATCCGGCCGACGCGGTCGCCGAGCGTCTCGCGGACCCGCTGGACGCCGGTCCGTCCGGAGGGACCCGACAGATGGTTCACCGCGGCGCCCAGCGCGGTCCGCACGACGTTCGCGACGGTGGGCACCTGCCGCGGACCGCCCCGCAGGAGCCACAGCAGAGGGGTGAAGTCGGCCAGCCGCCCCACCGGCCGCCAGGTCAGTGTCGTCGCGCCGACCGGCCCGATCCCGTGCCTGCCGCTGATGTGGACGTAAAGGTGCGGATCGGCCGGCAGCGGCCCGAGTGTCGCGGTGGACAGGCTGACGATCCGCGGGCCCGGCCCGGCCGTCGAGGCGGCCTCGTCCTCGGCGGCCACCTCGTGCTCGAACTCGGCGGCGGACAGGACGAGCGCCGGGCGTTCACGCTGGGCGACCGCCCAGGGGTCCTGGCGGCGGCCGCGCGGATCGAGGTGGTGCGCGACCATCGCCAGCGCCGTGTCGCGCACCGGGCCGAACGCGGTCTCGCGCGGCCGGGCGCCGCGCAGCTCGGCGGGCGGGTTCACCAGCGTGCCCTGGGCGTCCATGTCGAGCGAGTACAGCCGCAGGGCGTCGTCCGGCGGGCGCACCGGCAGGCCGGAGACCGACTCGAACCAGACGATCCGGCCCCCGTGGTCGACCACGATGAACCGGCCCCCG
>NZ_JBHLZP010000419.1:0-8755 GCF_042429965.1 Actinoallomurus acaciae | reverse complement strand
AGCCTCGCCGAGCAACTCCGGCACGTGGAGCGCTGGTGGGACCGCGACCAACGCGACGACGCCGCCCGCGACGCCATCCTGTGGGGCACCTCCATGCCGTCGGCGATCGAGACCGCCGCGTCCGCCCGCCGCGGCGACGACGACTTCGCGACGCGCCTCGCCGACGCCGCGGCCGACCTCGGCAACATCGACGGTCTCCTGAGCCTTTACCTTCCGCACTCCAAAGAGAACAACGACGCCTGATCGGCTGCGCCGTCGTCGTAGACGTATCCAGCAACCGTCCGAACAACGAGTAGACGCGAATGTCTTTCGTCGTCGCTGCAGATCCGAAGCGGGCACCCGAGGAGATCGCCGCGGCCAGCAAAAAATCAAAGGGGGATTCGCCCAAGTCGAGGCAGTCTGCTACGCCAGAATCTTCAGGCCGGGGGCAAAGCGGCCCTGGACGCGGTGGACAAACTTACGATCCTGGCGCAGACCCTGGGCGCTGACGTCTTCGGCTCTACGACGCGGTCTACGCGATCAAGAACCAGCTTCAGGAAGCCCGGGACAAGTTGAGCACGGCCTGAGCGCCGGATCACTGAGGCACTGCGTGACTGACTCCTGAACTTGGGCACGTATTGGGCACAGACGGCCGCTGAGAGCCGGTCGCACCCGGGGACGGCCGGACATCGCGCGAACGGCGCCTGACCTCGATGTTGCAGGTCAGGCGCCGTTTCACATGTTGATCAAGACGTGGGCACAGCTGGATTCGAACCAGCGACTCCTGGTTTGTAAGACCAGTGCTCTAACCACTGAGCTATGCGCCCGCTGCCGGAGGTCCGGCGACCCGGGAAAGCCTACCGAAATCAGCGGCCTGCCTGGCAAACCGAGGGGGTTTCCCCCGGCTCAAGTAGGGGCGGCTCGTCGGCGGAGGACGCGGCTCAGAGCCGCTTCGACCTCCTCTGACAGGCCCGGGGCTCCGGAGGGGACCAGCGTGTCTCCGGTGCGTTCGGCGGTGCGTACGTGGCCGCAGTCGCGGCACTCGATCTCGCCGAGGCGGCATACCAGGGCCGATGAGCGGCAGGTCGTGCAGTGGTCCAGGTCGGCGGTCCAGCCGTCGATGGTCTGGCATTCGGGGCAGACCAGGATCTGGCGCTCCTTGCGGACCGCGCGTTTCCAGGGGCTCGCGCCGCGGATCGGGTCGGTCTGCCGGGCCCCGCAGCGATAGCAGGGCATGGCCCCCTCCAGAGTGTCCGGGGCCGGGCCCGCCGTCACGGCGCGCCCGGCCGCAGGAGACTACGAGATTTCGGCGAGTGCCTTGCGGTACTCGTCGATGTCACGGGCGTCCGGAATGGCGTTCTCGACCTTCCACCGGACCACGCCGCCCTTGTCGATGATGTACGTGCCGCGCTGGGCGAGGCCCGCGTCCTCGTTGAAGATCCCGTACGCCTTGGCCACATCGCCGTGCGGCCAGAAGTCCGAGAGCAGGGGGAACTCGTAGCCCTCCTTCTCGGCGAAGGCGCGGTGCGCGAAGACCGAGTCGACGGAGACGGCCAGGACCTGGACGTCGTCGCCGCCCAGCGTGGGGAGCTCGTCGCGGATCGTGCAGAGCTCCCCGGTGCAGATGCCGCTGAACGCCAGCGGATAGAAGACCAGGACGACGGTCTTCTTCCCCGTGAAGTCCGAGAGTTTCACCGGAGTGCCGTGCTGGTCCTTCAGCTCGAAGTCCGGTGCGGCGTCGCCAACCTCAATCGCCATGTTCTGTAACCTCTCAACGGATTTTCGGACGCAAGCGCCAGTCTGCCACCCGCTGCCGAAGAGGCGGTCAGGAGACTCGCGGAACCCGCGAGTGATGACGATCCCCCCGCATGAGGTAGGTCAACGCCGTGCCTTGGGTGTCACCAGGCGGGTGCCGGACCACTCGCGGGCCGCGCTGATGCTGCTCGTCTGCGACAGGCCGGCCGTCTGGGCGGCCTCGCCGATGTCGCTGGGCTCCACGTGGCCGTCGCGCCCGGCCTTCGGCGTGAGCAGCCAGATGTGGCCGCCGTCCGCCAATGTGGTGAGCGCGTCGGACAAAGCGTCGAACAGATCACCGTCGTCGTCGCGCCACCACAGCAGCACGACGTCGACCACGTCGTCGTAGTCCTCGTCGACCAGCTCGTTCTCCGAGACCTCTTCGATGGAGCTGCGCAGCTCCTCGTCGCAGTCGTCGTCGTAGCCGATCTCCTGCACCACCTGGCTCGGTTTGATGCCGAGCCGTTCGGCCAGGCTGCTCTGCGCCTGACCCGCGGTCGCGCTCACGAACGTCCTCCCTGTGTCGGGGCCGCTATCCGGGCCACGATGATCATTGTCTGCCGCTCGTGAGGTGCGGCATTGCCGGACAGTTCACACGCCGGACCACCCCGCGCGCAAGTGTCTTGCCCGCATGTGAGCAAACCCGTCCACCTGTGTCAACCGCCGTCAATGAAGCTGAGCCGTACGTTGCGCACGACATTGTCCACGTTGAGGTCGACAACGGCCACTGATTGCCAGGTCCCGAGGGCCATCTTTCCCCCCACGACGGGAATGGTGGCGTACGGCGGAACGAGAGCCGGCATCACGTGTGACCTGCCGTGCCCGAGTGACCCATGAGAATGCGTCCATCGATCGTCTTTGGGCAAAAGCGCGCGCATCGCGTCGAGCAGGTCCGTGTCGCTCCCCGAACCCAGCTCGATCAGCGCGATTCCGGCCGTCGCGTGCGGAACGAAGATGTGCAGAATCCCGTCGCCCGCGCCGGTCCGGCCGAGGAAGTCCGCGCACTCGCCGGTGATGTCCTGAACGGTCTCCCGGCTACCGGTGGCCACCCGGATCACTTCAGTTCTCATGTGCTCTGTCTACCTGTCCGCACGGCTGTCCGGGTGTGGTCTCGGCGAGATCGAACCGGGCCGATCGCGACGGTCGTTTCACCTCCTGACGGCGGGTATCCCCTGAGTACGGGCTCTCCACACGGCGCCACGCGCGGCCGGGAGCCAGGGCACTACGGTTACCCGGGGGTAGAGATGCGTTAATGCTCACGACGTACGACGATGGTCTGGACAACCGACGACCAGACCTGCACCTGGGTGAATAAGAAGGGGACCCCGTGGCTTCCGGACGCCAGCGCTTTTCGATCATCAGCGACGGCCTCCCCAGTCAGCTTCCGGACATCGACCCCGATGAGACCCGGGAGTGGCTGGAGTCGCTCGACACCGTCATCAAGACGGAGGGCCGCAGTCGCGCCCGCTACCTCATGCTGCGCCTCCTGGAACGCGCGCGTGAGCAGCAGGTGGGCGTGCCGGGCCTCCGCAGCACCGACTACCTCAACACGATCTCGCCCGAGCGGGAGCCGTGGTTCCCCGGCGACGAGTACGTCGAGCGCCGGATCCGCGCGTACATCCGGTGGAACGCCGCGATCATGGTCTCGCGGGCGAACCGCCCCGAGCTGTCGGTCGGCGGCCACATCGCCACGTACGCCTCGGCGGCCTCGCTGTACGAGGTCGGCTTCAACCACTTCTTCCGCGGCAAGGACCACGGCGAGTCCGGCGACCAGGTCTTCATCCAGGGCCACGCGGCGCCGGGCATCTACGCGCGTGCGTTCCTGGAGGGACGCCTGCCCCAGGAGAGCCTCGACGGGTTCCGGCAGGAGATCTCCCACCCGGGCGGCGGCCTGTCCTCCTACCCGCATCCGCGGCTGATGCCGGAGTTCTGGGAGTTCCCCACGGTGTCGATGGGGCTCACCGCGATCAACTCGATCTACCAGGCGCGGTTCAACCGTTACCTGTACAACCGCAAGATCAAGGACACCTCGCGCTCCCACGTGTGGGCGTTCCTCGGCGACGGCGAGATGGCCGAGCCGGAGTCGCTCGGCGCGATCGGCCTGGCCGCCCGCGAGGAGCTCGACAACCTGACCTTCGTCATCAACTGCAACCTGCAGCAGCTCGACGGCCCCGTACGCGGCAACGGCAAGATCATCCAGGAGCTGGAGTCGTACTTCCGCGGCGCCGGCTGGAACGTCATCAAGGTGATCTGGGGCCGCGACTGGGACCCGCTGCTCGCCCAGGACGTCGACGGCGTGCTCGTCAACAAGATGAACACCACGCCGGACGGCCAGTTCCAGACGTACTCCGTCGAGACCGGCGACTACATCCGCGAGCACTTCTTCGGCGACGACCCGCGGCTGCGCAAGATGGTCGAGCACATGTCCGACGACGACATCCGCAAGCTGTCGCGCGGCGGCCACGACTACCGCAAGCTGTACGCCGCGTTCAAGTCCGCGCGCGAGCACGTCGGCCAGCCGACCGTGATCCTCACCCACACGATCAAGGGCTGGACGCTCGGGCCCGACTTCGAGGCGCGCAACGCGACGCACCAGATGAAGAAGCTCACCAAGGCCGAGCTGAAGGAGTTCCGCGACCGGCTCTACCTGGAGATCCCCGACTCGGCGCTCGAGGCGGACCTGCCGCCGTACTACCACCCGGGCGAGGACTCCGACGAGATCCAGTACATGCGTGAGCGGCGCATGGCCCTCGGCGGCTACCTGCCCAAGCGGCACAACCGCGCCAAGGCCCTCAAGCTGCCCGGCGACCCGGTGTACGCGGAGCTGAAGAAGGGCTCGGGCAAGCAGAACGTCGCCACGACGATGGCGTTCGTACGGCTGCTCAAGGACCTGATCAAGAACGAGGACATCGGCGCCCGGTTCGTGCCGATCGCGCCGGACGAGTACCGCACCTTCGGCATGGACTCGCTGTTCCCGTCCGCGAAGATCTACTCCCCGCACGGCCAGACGTACGAGGCGGTCGACCGCAAGCTGCTGCTGTCGTACAAGGAGTCCGAGCAGGGCCAGATGCTGCACGAGGGCATCAGCGAGGCCGGTGCGATGGGGTCGGCGATCGCCGCGGCCACGTCGTACGCCACGCACGGCGAGCACATGATCCCGGTCTACATCTTCTACTCGATGTTCGGGTTCCAGCGCACCGGCGACAGCATCTGGGCGCTGGGCGACCAGATGGGGCGCGGCTTCCTGCTGGGCGCCACGGCGGGCCGTACGACGCTGACCGGCGAAGGGCTCCAGCACAACGACGGCCACTCGCCGCTGCTGGCCTCGACCAACCCGGCGTGCGTCTACTACGACCCGGCCTGGGCGTTCGAGCTGGCCCACATCATCAAGGACGCGCTGCGGCGCATGTACGGCTCCAGCGAGGAGCACCCGCAGGGCGAGGACATCTTCTACTACCTGACGGTCTACAACGAGCCGTACCAGCAGCCCGCCGAGCCGGCGAACCTCGACGTGGACGGCGTGCTCAAGGGCCTGTACCGGTACGCCGAGGCGCCGGAGGTCGAGGGCGAGGCGCCGGGCGCGCAGATCCTCGCGTCGGGCGTCGGCGTCCGCTGGGCCCTGGAGGCGCAGCGCATGCTGGCCGAAGAGTGGGGCGTGGCCGCCGACGTGTGGTCCGCCACGTCGTGGACGGAGCTGCGCCGTGAGGCCATCGCCGCCGACGAGTGGAACCTCCTGCACCCCGAGGCCGACCAGCGCGTGCCGTACGTCACCCGCGCCCTCGACGGCCAGCCGGGCCCGATCGTGGCGGTGAGCGACTTCATGCGCGCGGTCCCCGACCAGATCGCGCAGTGGGTCTCGGGCGACTACACGTCGCTGGGCACGGACGGGTTCGGCTTCTCCGACACCCGCGCCGCCGCCCGTCGCTTCTTCCACGTGGACGCGGCGTCGATCACCCTCGCGGTACTGACGCGCCTGGCCCGTCTCGGCGAGGTCAAGCAGGAGGTCCTGCAGCGCGCCATCGAGCGCTACCAGCTCGGCGAGGGCGCGGAGGTCGTGGTCGGCGCGGACAAGACCCCGGCGGAGACCAGCACCGACTCGATGACGACTCCCGGCTGACCCGCCGGCCGGTTGCGCTGCGGCGGTCAGAACATTCCGTGTGGGTGGGGCATCTCGTCGGGTATCGGTTGAACGACGTCCCAGTGCTCGATGATCACGCCACCGTCGACCCGGAAGAGGTCGACGGTGGCGAGGTCGCCCTGTGGGGTGGCCACGTGGGTGTGCACGGCGACCAGGTCTCCGTCGGCGAGCAGGTGCTCGGCCGTTACGGTCGCGTCCCGCAGGTGCGCGCTGCCGGGCCCGCTCAGGTAGTCCGCGAATGCCTGGCGCCCGGACCGTGCCGCGGGGTCGTGCGCCACGAGCGGGTTGTGCGAGACGAACTCTTCGCCCAGCAGTTCGGCGAAGCCGGCGATGTCGCCGGCGCCGAACCGGGAGACGGCCTCCAGGACGAGCCGCCGATGCTGTTCGGTAGGTGAGGTCGATGTCATGTCATGCCTTCCGGGTCGGTAGTGCGTGTTCACCCGGTATGACGGATGCGGGACCGCCGGCGTCACGCGTGACGCCGGCGCCCGCCGAAACGTCTTAGTTGATGAGGTCTCCAGGGGAGGGTGCGATGGACACGGCGGGCGAACTGTTCGAGAAGCACCGGGCCGCCCTTTCGGCAGCGGCGTACCGGATGCTGGGTAGCCGGGCAGATGCCGACGATGTCCTCCAAGAGGCATGGCTTCGCTGGAGCCGGGTGGACCACGGCTCGGTCGCGGACCCCGGCGCGTACCTCTTCCGGCTCGTGACCCGGCAGGCGATCGACGAGCTTCGCAGGATACGGGCGCGCCGGGAGGTGCCCGCCGACGACGACCGGCCGGACGGGCCGGCGGCCGACTCGCCCGCCGGGCCGCGGCCGGTCGACACGGTGGCGGCGGGCCTGTTGGTCGTCCTTGAGGCCCTGTCCCCGACGGAGCGTGCGGTGTTCCTGCTGCACGACGTGTTCGGCTTCTCACATGCGGAGATCGCGGTCATCGTCGGACGCACCGAGCGGGCGGTCCAGCAGATGGCCTACCGGGCCCGACGGCATGTCCGCGCGCGCCGCCCGAGGTTCCGGCCTACGCCGGGTGAGCACCGAGCGACCACCGAACGCTTCCTGGCCGCTGCGGCCCTCGGCGGTGACCTGGTCGGCTACGGCCGGGCCTGTGCCACGTCCTCAGCCTGACCCGGACGCCCTCAAGGCCGGACGCTTTCAAGGCCGGACGCTTTCAAGGCCGGACGCTTTCAAGGCCGGACGCTTTCAAGGCCGGACGCTTTCAAGGCCGGACGCCCTCAAGGCCGGACGCCCTCAAGGCCGGGCGGCCTTACATCTCCTCGGACGGTGGCTGCGGCGCGGTGTGGCCGCCGTAGGTGGCGATCTTGTACTCGGTCGCCGCCAGGGACAGGGTCAGCTCCTTCAGCTGCAGGCGGATCGTGTCGCGGTGTTCGAGCAGCATGTCCAGGCGCTCCGGGACGGTCGCCTCGCCCTCGTCGACGAGCCGCACGTAGTGCTGCAGGTCGCGCATGGCCATCCCGGACAGGCGCATGCGGGTCAGGAACACCAGTCGGCGTACCGCCTCCGCGTCGTAGCTGCGGTGGCCGTCGGCGTCGCGGGCCACCGCGATCAGGCCGATCCGCTCGTAATAGCGCAGCGTGTGCGGCGACATGCCGAGCAGGTCGGCGACCTCGGTGATCGTCATGGGGCCGGTCGGGGCGTCGGCGTCGACGAGACGGTGGATGACCTCGACCGAGATCGGCCCGTCGACCTCGCCGAGCGCGGACAGCGCCTTGGACATCAGATCGTCGGTGGCCACGTGCCTCACCCTAGATCGGGCGGGCCGGCGCGGCGGCTTCGGGGAAGTCGGCGGCGTGGGCGGTCGGTGCCCGGTGTTCGAGCTCGTCCAGGCTCCGGCGGTAGGACCGTCCGATCCGTTCGACCGCCTCGCGGCCGAGTGGGAGCCGCAGCGGCAGTTCGTCCCCGGCGACCAGGTCCACGATGATCTGCGCCGCCCGTACCGGATCGCCCTCCTGAAGGCCGTCGGCGCCGGCCATGTCGTCGCGGACGGCCTCCAGCACCCCGGCGTACGCGGGGCTGGATCCGGCGAACCAGAGCACGTCGGGCGCGTTGAACGAAGTGCGGAACCGGCTCGGCTCCACGATCATCACCCGGACCCCGAACGGCGCGACCTCGCCGGCCAGTGCCTCCGACCAGCCGTCGAGGGCGAACTTGCCCGCGGAGTACGCGCCGACGCCCGGGAAGGAGACGCGCCCGCGCTGGCTGCTCATCTGCACGATCGTGCCCGACCCCTGGCCGCGGAAGTACGGCAGGGCGGCCCGTACGAGCGCGGCCGGGCCCAGCAGGTGGAGTTCCAGGGACGCGCGCAGATCCTCCTCGCCGATCTCCTCGGCCGCGCCGACCACTCCGCGGCCGGCATTGTTCACCAGCACGTCCACCCGGCCGAACCGATCGATCGCCGAACGCACGACGTCCTCTGCGCGACCGGTGTCACGGACGTCGAACTCGGCGACCAGCACCTGGTCGCGGTGGGCGGCGGCGAGGTCGGCCACCGACCTGGTCCGCCGTACGGCCAGCACCACGTCGTCCCCCTGCTCGATCGCGCGTTCGGCGATGGCGCGGCCGAAGCCCGCCGACGCGCCGGTGATGATCCATCTCCGCTCGCTGCCTGATCGCGATGTCATGCCGGGGACGCTGGGAGTTCGAGCGCGCTCGAACGCAAGCGCGGCGACCTCCGCTCGACGGCCGCCCGGATCGGCACGAACCGGGCGCCGATGTCCTCGTGGAACGGGCAGGGCCCGGCGCCCCGGTGGCACCGCCGGGCGGCTTCTCGGCCGCCTGCGCGAGTCACCCTGCCGCGCGACCGGTGGTCACTCGCCGGCCCAGGC
>NZ_JBHLZP010000418.1:0-7169 GCF_042429965.1 Actinoallomurus acaciae | reverse complement strand
GAGGCCCGCCGCGCGGGCAAGGGCGTGACCGTCGCCGCCGCCCACGCCGTGCTCCCAGTAGACGACCGGCTCCGGACCCTCGCCCCGCCGGGCCCGCAGCGCCGCCTCGTCGATGGCGTGCCGCATCATCAGCTCGGCGGCCTTGGCCGCGCACGCCTGCGCCTCCGCCTCCGGGGTCTCCGGATGCTCGGCGCGGGCCAGCAGCGCGCGGACCCTGCTCTCGTGGTCGATCGTCATGTCGACGGTGCGTAACCGCGCGCCCCTGAACGGGCGAGCTGCCAGTTATGTGATGAAAACATGTGGTAAAGCGTCCTTAAAGATCGTTTATAGGGATTCGGGGATCAGTGTGGAGATCTTCGCGTAGCGTGGTCGCGGTCCCCCCGCCGATCATTCAGGAAGCCGTCCACCCCCCATGGAAGCGTCCCACCGGTTCGAGATCCCACGCCTGCCCCATCTCGCGTTGCACGCGCTGCCCCGGGTCTTCGAGGGCATGATCGCACCGGTGGTCGTGTTCTATGCCGGTCTCGTGCTGCTCGGCCTGGACGGCGCGCTGATCACCGCGGTCGCCTGGGTCTACGGCGGCATTCTCCTGCGGCTGGTCCGCCGCCGGCCCGTCCCCGGCACACTGCTGCTCGCGGCGCTCGGCGTGACCGCGCGGGCCGCGATGGCCGCCCTGACCGGCAGCGCCGTCGTCTACTTCCTCCAGCCCACGCTCGGCACCCTGCTCGTCGCGATGGCGTTCCTGGCCTCGGTGCCGCTGCGGCGCCCGCTCGCCGCCAAGGTCGCGAACGACCTGGTGCCCCTGCCCGCCGCCTTCCTCGCCCACCGGCGCGTCCACCGTTTCTTCCTGCGCGTGTCGCTGCTGTGGTCGCTGGTCTTCACCCTCAACACCGCACTGAGCGTCTGGCTGCTGTTCCGGCACTCGATCGTCGCCTACCTGTGGATCCGCACGCCCGCCGTCGCGTTCCTCGGCGCGACCGCGGTCGTCATCTCCGTCTGGGGCTTCAAGCGTTGTGTGCGCGGCGTCACGGCGGCCACTCCGTAGCGCTTAAAGAACGAACAAAACGACGTCCACGAGCGTCTTTAGCGACGAGGCGGTTTTACTCGAGCCTCATACGATTACGGATGAATCCAGAGGATATGAGGGTTGCTGTGGTGCTCAAAGGCGTGATGACGGGAGCAGTCGTGGTCCTGATGGCCACGGGCTGCGGACACGCCGGCGGCCACGAGCAGGCCGCGAAGGTGTCCATCACCCCGGCGAACGGGGCGTCCGGCAGCCGCCCCGACCTCCCGATCGTCGTCACGGCCTCCACCGGCCGGCTGGGCGACGTCACCGTCCAGGGCGGCGGGGCGCGGATCGCGGGCGCGTTCGACGGGGCGCACCGGCAGTGGAAGTCGAGCCGTACCCTCCGGCCCGCCACCAGGTACACCGTCACGGCGACGGCGACCAATGATGGGAAGACCACCAAGACGAGCAGCGCGTTCCAGACGCTCACGCCGAAACAGACGTTCGCCGTCGCCGACATCACCCCGATGCCGAACGAGACGATCGGCGTGGGCATGCCGCTCATCGTCAAGTTCAGCCGTCCGATCTACAACCAGGCCGACGTCGAGCGCGCGCTTCACGTCAGCTCCGACAAGCCCGCCGAGGGCGCCTGGCACTGGTTCGGCCGCCAGGAGGCCGTCTACCGCACCAAGGAGTACTGGCAGCCGCACCAGACCGTGCGCCTGACCGCCGACATGGCCGGCGTACGCGGCGCCCAGGACACCTACGGCACCAAGGACTACGCCCGGTCCTTCACGATCGGTGACTCCCACATCAGCGACGTGAACGTCAAGGACCACCGCATGACCGTCCAGATCGACGGCAGGACGGCGAAGACCGCGCCGATCAGCGCGGGCAAGGGCGGCTCGCGCAAGTACACGACGACGAACGGCATCCACGCCGTCATGGGCAAGCAGAGCCCGGTCACCATGACGTCCGGCTGGGAGGGCGTCACGGACAAGAGCGACCCCGACTACTACAGCCTCACCGTCTACCAGGCCGTGCAGATCTCCTCCAGTGGCGAGTACGTCCACTCCGCGCCCTGGTCGGTCGGCTCGCAGGGGCACGAGAACGTCAGCCACGGATGCGTCAACGCCCCGCCCGCGTTCGCCAAGTGGTTCTACGCCCTGTCCCGCCGCGGCGACATCGTCAAGGTCAGCGGCACGGACCGCGAACTGGAGCCGACCAACGGCTACGGCTACTGGCAGCTCTCCTGGACCGACTGGCTGAAGGGCAGCGCACTGCACTGACCCGAGTTCACCGTGCCGTCCGTACGGGACGGCAGCCCGAGATGGAATCACTGGCAGGATGGATCTTGTGCTTGACGTTGTTGGCTGGGTGCATGTCTCGGACGGACGGCTCCTGGCCGTACGGGCGCGCTCGCGTGACCGGCTGTACCTCCCCGGAGGCAAGCGTGAACCCGGTGAGGACGACTGGACCGCGCTGTCCCGCGAGGTCCACGAGGAACTCGGCGTCCGCCTCGACCGGGAGAGCTTCCACGGCATCGGCGTCGTCGAGGCGCCGGCGCACGACCAGCCGCCCGGCACGCGCGTGCGGATGGCCTGCTACACCGCCGCGTACCACGGCGAGCTCACCGCGACGGGTGAGGTCGACGAGTGGATGTACGTCGGCCCCGACGAGCACCACCGGCTCGCCCCGGCCGTCCAGGCGGCGCTGGAGCTGACGCGGTGAAGGTCAGCGTCATCATCCCGGTCTACAACACGGGCGAGGATCTGTCCCGCTGCGCCGAGTCGGTGCTGGCCCAGACGATGGACGACCATGACTATGAGGTGATCTTCGTCGACGACGGGTCGGACGACGGCACCGAGAAGCGCCTTGACGAGCTCGCCGCCGAACACGACCGGGTCCAGGTCCTGCACCGGCCGCCCAGCGGCGGCCCCGGCGGCCCGCGCAACGCGGGCATCGACGCCGCCCGCGGCGAGTACGTCTACTTCCTCGACGACGATGACTGGCTCGGGGAAGAGGCGCTCGAACGCATGTACGCGATGGCGCTGCGGAACGACGCCGACATCGTCATCGGCAAGATGGTCGGCCACGGCCGCCGTGTGCCCCGGCTCATGTTCCGGGTCGACCGCGACCGCGCCGACATCATCGAGCACAACCTCCTGGGCATCCTCACGCCGCACAAGCTGTTCCGGCGCTCGTTGCTGCTCCGGCACCGGATCCGGTTCCCCGGGGGTCCGGTGCGGCTGGAGGACCACCGTTTCGTGCTGCGGGCCTACTTCCTCGCCGGCACGATCTCGGTGGTCGGCGACTACCCCTGCTGCCACTGGGTGAAGCGGCCCGGCAGCTACTCCCGCGCCCTGCCCGACCCGGCGCACTACCACGCGATGCTGCGCGAGGTGCTCGACATCGTCGACGAGCACGTGCCGTCCGGGCCCGTACGCGACCGTTACTACGCGCACTGGTACCGGGGGAAGCTCCTCAAGCGGTTCGGCGAGAACGGCTTCCTCGACGCCCCGGCCGACTACCGCCGGGCGTACTACGACGAGGCGCTGCGGCTCACCCGCGAGCGGTTCGGCGACGGCGTCGACGACTGGCTCCCCGCGCGGTTCCGCGTACGGTCGGAGCTGCTGCGCGCCGACCGCCACGACGAGCTCTTCGACCTCGTGCGGGCCGAGCGCGACATGCGTCTCGACGCCGTGCTGGACGGCGTACGCTGGCGCGGCGACCGGCTCGCGGTGCGGTTCACCGCGCGTCTCAGGTACGCCGACGGCACTCCGCCGGCGTTTCCCGACGGCCGGTGGGACCCCCCGGTGCCGGTGGACGTACGCCCGGAGGCGCTCGCGCTCGACGACCGCCCGTGGCGGCTCGACCTGTACATCCGCCGGCGAAGTGACGGCGCCGACCTGCCGCTGACGATCAGCGCCGAGCACCTGCGCGACGGCGCCATGGCCGGAGAGGCCGTCATCGACACGCGGGCGATGCCGTGGCTGCCGGACGACGTGTGGGACCTCGTCGCGCGGATCGACGGGGGCGGCTGGACGTACGAGCGGCGCCTGCGCGGGTACGCCGAGCACGTGGCCGCGCGCGGGCGCCTCGAGCCGTACCGGACGGTCAACGGCAACCTCAGCGTCCGCGTGCACCCCGTCAAGGTGTCGCCGAAGGGTCCGTTCCGGCGTGCGGCGCGGTGGCTGCCGGGCTCCCGGCTGGGAGGCCGGCGCACACGGGCCTGAGGGAACGCCCGGAGCCCTCCGGCGAGGGCTCCGGGCGCCGGCCGGAATAAGTGCCGCTCCGCGCGGTTCCGGTCAGGTGTGACCGATCACGAGATCTTCGATGTGGGCGACCTCGCCCTCCAACGCGGCGGCACGCTGCCCGGCGCGCGGCTCGCGTACGCGACCTACGGCACGCCGGGCCGCGACGCGATCCTCTTCCCGACCTGGTTCGCCGGCACGCACGAGGCCAACGAGTGGCTGATCGGTCCAGGCCGCGCCCTGGACACCGACCGCTACTTCGTCATCGCGCCGAGCCTGTTCGGCAACGGCCTGTCCAGCTCGCCGAGCAACACCCCGCCGCCCTTCGACCGGGCGCGCTTCCCCCAGGTCACGATGGTGGACAACGTCGAAGCCCAGTATCGCCTGGTGACCGAGCACCTCGGCATCGACCGGCTCGCCCTCGTGGTCGGCGCCTCGATGGGCGCCGGGCAGTCCTACCAGTGGGCGGTCGGCCACCCGGAGATGGTCGAGCGCCTCGCGCCGATCACCGGTTCCTCGCACACCAGCCCGCACAACCAGGTGTTCCTGGAGGGCCTGCGAGCGGCGCTCACCGCCGACTCCGCGTACGCGGGAGGCGACTACGCCGACCAGCCGCGAGCGGGCCTGCGGGCCTTCTCCCGCGTCTACGCGGGCTGGGGCCTGTCCCAGGCCTTCTACTGGGAGCGCGTCTACGAGCGGCTCGGCTTCGCCACGCTGGAGGACTTCATCACCGGGGTCTGGGAGGCCAACTTCGCCGGCTGGGACGCCAATGACCTGCTCGCGATGATGTGGACCTGGCAGCACGCCGACGTCGGCCGGACGCCGGGCTTCGACGGGGACACCGCCGCCGCGCTCGCCTCGATCAAGGCACGGGCGCTGCTGCTGCCCTCGCGGAAGGACCTGTACTTCCCGCCCGAGGACGAGGAGTGGAGCGCCCGGCACATCCCGGACGCCGAGCTGCGGGTCATCCCCGGCATCTGGGGCCACCTCGCGGGCGGCGGCGCCGACCCGGAGGCGGCCGCCTTCGTCGACGCGGCACTGCGCGAGCTCCTGGCGACCGGCTGAGCGAGGCCGCCCGGCCGGTCAGATCCTCTCGCGGGTGAGCGTCAGGCCCAGCGAGGCGAACTGCTCGGCCGGGTGGTGGTAGCCGCGTTCGATGTGGTGGACCCCGCGCAGGGTCGACGGGCCGTCGGCCGCCGCGGCGGCCAGCACCGCGGAGAAGCCCGCGCGGACGTCCGGCATCGTCACGTCGGCGCCCGTCAGCTTGGACACGCCGCGGACCACGGCCGAGTGGACCGAGTTGCTGTCGTGGAACCGGCAGGCCGGGCCGCCGAGGCAGGCGTTGAAGACCTCGATCTCGCAGCCCATCTTCTTCAGCGCCGGGACGTACACCAGGCGGTTCTCGAACACCGTCTCGTGCAGCACCGACATGCCCTCCGCCTGGGTGAACAGCACCATCAGCGGCTGCTGCCAGTCGGTCATGTACCCCGGGTGCGTGTCGGTGTGGACCGCCGCCGGGCGCAGGCCGTCGGGGGCCGACGCGGTGATCCACTCGTCGGTGATCTCGAAGCGGGCGCCCATCCGGGCGAGCGTGGTGATGGCGGTGACCAGGCGGTCCTGCGAGCAGCCGTGCACGCGCACCTCGCCGCCGGTGATCAGGCCCGCCACCAGGTAGGAGAAGGCCTCGAGCCGGTCGCCGGCGAGCCGCGTCGACGCGCCCTTGAGCCTGCGCACGCCCTCGATGACGATGCGGCGGTCCGGGCTCAGCTCGATCTGGGCGCCCATGCGCTGCAGGAACAGCGCCAGCTCCACGACCTCGGGCTCCATGGCGGCGCCGCGCAGCACGGTCTTGCCCTCGGCGAGCACGGCCGACATCAGCACGGTCTCGGTGGCGCCGACGCTGGGGTAGGGCAGGTCGATGCGGGCGCCGTGCAGCCGCGTGGCGCGCGCGGCGATGCCGGTGTCGCCGACCTCGACCTCGGCGCCCATGGCCCGCAGCGCCTCGACGTGGAAGTCGACCGGCCGTCGGCCGATCGGGTCGCCGCCCACGAGCGGCACGAACGCCTCGCCGGTCAGGTGCAGCAGCGGCCCCACCATCAGGATCGGGATCCGGTTGAGACCGGTGAACGCCTCGGGCACCCGTGGCTCGGCCACCGGGCCCGGCACGATCCGGATCTGGGACCCGTCACGCGTGACGGCGTGCCCGAGCGCCTGGAGCATCGCCCCGGTGATCTCGACGTCGCCGACCTCCGGCGCGTTGCGGATCGTGCTCTCGCCCTCGCCCAGCATGGCCGCGACCATGTGCTTCGTGACGGCGTTCTTCGAGCCTCGCACGTGGATGTCGCCGCGCAGCGGACCGGACGGTTCTACCTTCCACACCTCTTCAGCCACGGCGACCACTCTAAACGCGTCGGTGAGCGGCGGTACCAGCGACGTCACCGGAACCGGCGGGTTGCGGCGAACCGGTATGGAGTGGACGCATCTTACATCCGGCGCGACCTCCGGCCCGCTTCTGCTTCGATGGGTCAATGGACATCAGCGCCGTTGTCGGAATGTGGCTCGATCGTCCCCCGGAGGAGGCGTTGCACACCGCCGTGCTCGCCGACCGGCTGGGGTTCGGTGAACTGTGGATCGGCGAGACGGGCACCTGGGACGCCTTCGCGCTCGCGACGGCGGTCGGCCTGGCCACCGACACGATCGCGCTGACCGTCGGCCCGGTGCCGGTGGCCGTACGGGACCCGGCCATGATCGCGATGGGCGCGGCGTCGGTGACCGCCCTCACGCGGCGGCGGGTCGGTGTGGCGCTGGGCACGTCCAACCCCACGCTCGTGGAGGACTGGCACGGCCGCTCGCGTGCCGGCGCCGCCGGCACGCTGGAGGAGAGCGTGCGGGCGGTGGCCGCGCTGCTG
>NZ_JBHLZP010000417.1:0-7179 GCF_042429965.1 Actinoallomurus acaciae | reverse complement strand
TCGCGCGCCGTGAGCGCGGCGCCGGCCGCCCCACCAAGCGGGAGCGCCGGGAGATGGACCGCCTCCGCGGCCAGTGACCGGCCGCGGGCACCGGGCGACGGGCGGTCCGCGTCCGTCAGGGACGGGCCTCGACCAGGGCGACGCTGGCCGCGAGGTTGTCACGGAGACGGGTCAGCCGGGCGATCTCCTCATCGAGCGCGGCGATCCGCCGCTGGACGACCCCCGAGGCCCCCGTGCACGCGGCCGGGTGCCCGTACGGCGGCAGGGTGTCGCCCTCGAAGAGGTCCAGGCGGTCCGCGCAACTGCGAACGTCGGAGACCGTCAGGCCGAGCGAGAGCAGCCGGCGGATGATCCGGACGCGGGCCACGTCGCGCGGTCCGTACTCCCGCTGTCCGGTCGCGGTGCGCCGCGGCGGCGGAAGCAGCCCGTTCTGTTCGTAGAACCGCAGAGCCCGGGGCGTGGTCCCCGTCGCTGCCGCCGCGTCGCCGATCCGCATCAGTCCTCCAGTGTCACCACGACGGTGCCCAGGTGCCGGCCGTTCATCATGTCGTGCAACGCCTGGGGCGCGTTCTCGATGCCCGGAACGCGCACGTACGGGAAGACGATCTCACCGGAGCGCAGCCAGCCGGCGTACCGGTCCAGCCACTCGGCGTCCGTGCCCGAACGGCCGAAATTGCTGTAGCCGATGATCGTGATCTGCTTGACGACGAGCTGGAAGGAGTCGAGCTCGAGCGAGGCCGTCGTGCCGCCGCCTCGCTCGGACATCTGCCCCGACAAGGCTCCGACCACCACGAACCTGGCCTCCTCTCGGGCCACCGCCAGGGCCGCGTGCAGGTCCTCGCCGCCGACGTTGTCGAACAGGACGTCAATGCCGTCCGGCGCGGCCGCCGCGAGCTGTTCGTCCAGCGGTCCCGCGCCCCGGACCACGGCGGCGTCGTAGCCGAGCTCGGCCACCATCCGCTCCGCCTTGGCCGGTGAGCCCGTGCTGCCGACGACCCGGCCGGCGCCGACCAGCCGGGCGATCTGACCGGCCATCGACCCCACCGACCCGGCACCGCCGGAGACGAACACGACGTCGCCGGGCCGCACCTGTGCGCGGGTGAGCGCCTCGTAGGCGGTACGGGCCTGGGCGAGGTGCGCGACCGGGTCCGGCAGGGCGTCGCCGAGGGGCTCGCACCCTCCCGCGTCCAGGACGGCGTACTCGCGCCATCCCTGCCAGTGCGCGACCAGCTCGCCGGCGCGCGGGCCGCCGTCCGGGGCCGTGACGACCTCGCCGATCGCCGGGCCGAACAGCGGGTCGCCGGGACGCAGCCCGGCGAACGGCGCCCCCTCGACGCTTCCGCCGATCAGCGTGCGCAGCGCGGCGAACACGTGGAAGAAGCGGTTCTTGACCAGCACCTCGCCGGGGCCGGGCTCGGGCACCGGCGCCTCGGCGACGGTGAAGTCCTCCGGCCGCGGGATCCCGGACGGCGTCGCGGCGAGACGCACCTCGCGTGACGTACGGGGGTGTTCGGACATCGTTCACTCCTCAGGAGAACGCGTGGAAGAAACGCGACGCTAACCCCTGACCCGTACGTCAACGGCAAGCCGGCCGTCTCACCATGTGGACGGCGGGCCCGCCGCCTCTCATGCGCCCCGGAGCGGGACCACGGCCTCACTGGTGTAGGTGAGGAAGGTGAACGACTCCTGGAAGTACAGCTCGACGCTCGTCGCGTCGTGCGACAGGTAGCCGATGGAGACGTCCTGGCCGAGGTGGAGCTCGAAGTCGCCGCCGCGCGTGGACAGCAGGAACGCGCCGTCGATGGCCGGTGCCCAGACGATCTCGCCGTCCAGCAGGCGGGCGATGTGCTCGTGGATCGGGTAGCCGTGGTCGGAGGTCTCGCTCACCGCGGTGTAGGCGTCGGCGCTGAGCGCAAGGGTGTACGGGCCGTCGACGCCCGCCAGGCGGAGGGTGCTCACGGCCTGGCTGACGGCGTCCGGATAGCGGCGGACGTCGTCCGGCAGGGTGATCGCCGGGTTGGACGAACCGGCGCGGAGGCCGGTGATGCCGGCCGAGGCGTATCCCTCGAAGACCGCGCGGTCCTCGGCGAAGGCGATCTGGCGGGCGGCGTCCTTCACCGGCTGCCAGTCGGCGTCCTTGGCTCCGCGCTCGACGTCGTCGGCCTGCCCGCGGTCGATGGTGAACGGCACCCGCAACTCGACGAGGGGCTGCACCCGGCGCGTACGGGCGATGACGCCGTCGGCGGGCGCGGCGACGTCGTCCAGATGCCCGGTCGGCACCGAGGACAGCTCGACGCCTCCGGGCTCGGGCACGTCGACGATCCGGCGGGCCGCCACGAGGCGCTCGAACGTCCGCCGGGCCTCTTCTTCGAGATCGGCCCAGGCGGCGGCGGAGATCGGGGCGAGTTCGCGGTGCAGGTTGTTCATCACTCGGCACTTCCTTTCAGGCCGCCGATACCGAGCGAGCCGTCGGCCGGGGCCTCGATGGTCGTCGCGGGCGGCCCCTCCGCCGCGGCGGCCGGTTCCCCGGGCGGGCCGGGCGGGTCGTCGAGCAGGTCGGCGCTCGGGACGAAGAACAGGGTGCCCGTCTGGGCGGTGGAGACGTCGAGGATCCGGTCGTGTGCCGCCTCGTCGTCGCCGAGGAACATGCGCTCCAGCATCCGCTCGGTCACGTCCGGCGTCCGGGCGTAGCCGATGAAGTAGGTGCCGAACTCGCCGCGCGCGACGGACCCGAAGGGCATGTTGTCGCGCAGGATCTGGCGTTCGGTGCCGTCGGGGTCGACGATGGTGGTGAGCGCGACGTGGGAGTCGGGCGGCTTGACGTCGTCGGCCATCTCGATGTCACCGAGCTTCGTACGGCCGATGGTCCGCTCCTGCGCCTCGACGGTCATGCTGTTCCAGGCGTCGAGGTCGTGCAGGTACTTCTGCACGATGACGTAGCTGCCGCCGGCGAAGTCCGGGTCCTCGTCACCGACGATCACCGCCTCCTCCGCCGCGGAGCCCTCGGGATTCTCGGTTCCGTCGACAAAGCCGAGCAGGTCACGGACGTCCAGGTACTTGAAGCCGTACACCTCGTCGCGCACGGTCACCGCGCCGCTCAGCCGGTTCATGATCTGCGACTCCAGCGCGAAGCACAGGTCGTGCCGCTGGGCCCGGATGTGGAACAGCAGGTCGCCCGGGGTGGAGGGGGCACGGTGCACCGGACCCGCCACCTCCTTGAGGGGGTGCAGCTCGGCGGGGCGCGGCCCGGCGAACAGCCGGTCCCAGGCCTCCGAGCCGATGCCCGCGACGCAGCTCAGCCGGCCTTCCGGCGCCGGGAAGCCGATGGCGCGCCGTAGCCCGGCCAGGTCGGGCAACAGGTCGCGTACGACGGACTCGCCCCCCGGGTCGATCGTCACGACCAGGAATATCGCCGTCCTGGTCAGCGGGCTGAGCACCGCCTGCGGCTCGGCGTGCGGGTCCGGCTCACCCATCAGTGTCTCTTTCCCATCGTCTGTGCCCGTGCGCGGCTCAGCGGTCATCCTCGTCGGCGACGACGTGTACGGCCGCCTCCTCGCTCGACGCGGCCCCCTCATCGATACCCACATCGCGGGCCCAGTAGCCGGGCGCGCTCTCGTCGCCGTCGGCCTCGGCCGCCACGAGCCGCCCGGCACGCGCGTCGCCGACCTCGTCGTCGATCGGCTCGCCGTCGGTGTCATCGGTGTCCCCGATGCCGTCGCCCGCGACCTCGTAGTCCAGGTCGCGCTCCTCACGCGCCAACCGGTGGTCGAGGTCCTCTCGGGTGGCCATCTCGCGTTCGGTGACGCCCCATGCGTCACTGCCCCGCGGACGCGCGACGGGCGAGTATCCCGCGCCGAGGTCGTCGCCGAGCTCGTCGTCGTCGAGGCTCTCCTCCGGCGGGAGCAGGGCGGAGTCGTCGACGCCGTCCCCGGCCCCGGCGCCGGTCTGGTCGGATGTCACGTCGGGCTCCTCGTGTGGCGCCGCGCGGCGTCTGCCGCGCCGGTTCGTCGGTCCCGCCGGAGGTCGCACGCGCCCGGCAGGGTCCGATTCCGCCACGATACCGAGCCGCGCGGGCGCCGCGACGAACCGCACCCCTGTCGCGCGCGGACGGCGCTACGCCTCGGCGGTCCTCAGCGCGGCCTCCAGCGTACGGATCGTGTTGGCCCACTCGACGTCGTCGTGCCGGTCCGCCATGTCGCGCAGGCCCCCGGCGACGTTGCGGTAGAAGTCCGCGAACGCGGTGACGCCGTCGAAGGCGCGGGTGGCCCCGGTCTCATAGCCCGGCTTTCCATCGGCGCCCTTGTAGAACTTCGTCCCGAGATCGTCGCCGCCCCAGAAGCTCCCGATGGCCTCCAACCGGCTCCGTGCCGCGGCGAGCATCGTGGCGATGTCATCGGCCTCGTCGTCCAGCGCGCCCGCGACGGAGCGGATGTAACCGGGGTGGACCTCCGTGGGCGGCAGGGCGAGCCGCATGCCGACCCGGAGCTCTCCCGGGTCGTCGCCGATGAGGTCGCGGTTGGCCTCGTAGATGTCGCGCCACTTGGAGGGATCCTCGTACAGGTCCTCGGCGATGCCCGTCAGCGTGCTGTGGGGCGTGTCCCACGGGGTGACGGTGACGTGGGTCGGCGGTGCCGGGGGCAGCGTGGGCGGTGTCACGGCGGGTCCTCCTCGGGGATCGGGCGGGTCAGCCGGCCGGCTTGTGCGCCATGGTCGTGTAGAGCAGCACCCGCAGCGTCGTGTCCTTGACGGTCGGCACGAGGTCGTCGCCGCGCTTGCCGTTGAGCAGCCCGTAGGTGGGCCCGTAGCCGACGGAACCGCCCGCCAGACGGGACACGAAGTACTGCACCTCCTTGTTGCTGGTGATCATGCTCACCGGCTTGATCGCGACGTCGAACACGCCGTAGAAGGCGACGGAGGCGAGGAACTCCTTCATGACCTCGTCGAGGTTGTCGCCCCACGAGCCGACGTCATCGCCCCGCAGTGCCTTGACGCCGTCCATCACCGCCACGTCGCCGACGGCGAAGAACCCGCTGCCGATGGAGTACTCCATCAGCTTGGCGAGCAGCGTACGGGCGATCGCGCTCTCCAGCAGCTTGGCCAGGATCCCGGCCTCCGCTCGCCGCATGAGGAACTGGGTGATCTCGTAAGCGGCGCCGGCCTGCCAGGGGAACGTGGTGATGAACAGCGCGCTCGCGAAGTTGGCCCACGCCATGGTGACGAAGGTGTGCTGGGCCTTCTCGATGAGCGACGCGTACTCGTCGCTGGCCTCGCTCATGCGCCGGCACAGGTCGGCGAGCCGCGTCGCCTCGCCCTTGGCCGGAGGGTCGGGCGCGGCGTACTTGTGCCAGAACCCGGCGAAGGCGGTCACGCCCTCACCGGCGTTGTTCGTCGCGATCGCGTGTGCGGCGTCGTCGCCGTTCCGCCCCCAGCCCACGACGTCGTCGGCGAGATCGGCCCACACCCGGCCCGCCTGACGCGCCCGGCCGGGGTCCCCCTCGGGGTACGGGGTGGCCAGCATGGAGAAGACGAGGAGCGCGATGTTGCCACCGACGAAGAGGTTCCCGCGCACCCCGCTCAGAGCCGCCATGGGCCCTCCTGGTCACCGAACGGCGGGTCGGCGGTGAACTCGGGGAACGCCTCGCGCATCTTGGCCGCCGTCTCGTGCTGTAGCAGGTCGAGGGCGTCGTTCGTCATCCCGACGAGCCGCTCGGCGAGTTCCTCGACGTCGAGGCGCTTCACTCGTGGGTCGAGGGTGAGCGCGTGCAGGCGGCCCTGGCCGCCGACCGTCAGCTCGATCAGTCCGTCGTTGCTCTTGGCCTCGATCGCGACGGCCGAGAGCTCCTCTCGCACCTTGCGGGACCGTTCTTCTAGCGCGTGTAGTTCCGTCTGCAGCTTTTCTCTGTCGGCATCCACAGGCCCCCCGAAATGTCGATTAAACCTATCGACATAGTAGGGCCAAACCTTTCCGCCGTGATCACCTGATGTTCAACTGTGACGCAGGGCGCGCAGCGACTCGCGCAGAGAACCGAGAGTAGCGAAAACCGCGGTCGGCTCATACCCACAGTGAGCCATGCAGTTGGCGCACCGTGGGTCGTTGCCCCGGCCGTAGCGGCTCCAGTCGGTGTCCTCGACCAGCTCCCGGTACGTTTGCGCGTACCCGTCCGCCATCAGGTAGCAGGGGCGCTGCCACCCGTACAGCGAGTACGACGGGATCGCCCACGCCGTGCAGGGGAAGTCGGCCTTGCCCTCGAGGAAGTCCAGGAACAGAGGTGTGTGGTTGAAACGCCACCGGCGGCGGTTCCCCTGGGCGAACACCTCACGGAACAGCCGGCGCGTCTGCTGGACGCCGAGGAAGTGCTCCTGGTCCGGCGCCTTCTCGTACGCGTAGCCCGGAGAGATCATGATCTCGTCCACCCGCAGGTCGTCGTTGAGGTAGTCGAGGACCTCGATCACCGACTGCGGGCTGTCGGTGTTGAAGAAGGTCGTGTTCGTGGTGACCCGGAAGCCGCGGCGCCGGCACTCGCGGACCGCCTCGACCGCGTCGTCGAAGACGCCCTCCTTGCACACGGACGCGTCGTGGCGCTCGCGCAGCCCGTCGATGTGCACCGTCCAGGCGAAGTAGGGCGACGGCTCGAACTCATCGATCTTCTTCGGGATGAGCAGCGCGTTCGTGCAGAGGAAGACGTACTTCCTGCGGGCGACGAGCTCGCGGACCAGCTCACCGATCTGCGGGTGCATGAGCGGCTCGCCACCGGCGATGGAGACCATCGGTGCGCCGCACTCCTCGATCGCGGCCACGGCCTGCTCGACCGGCATGCGCTGCCGCAGCACGTCGGCGGGATGCTGGATCTTGCCGCAGCCCGCGCACTTGAGGTTGCAGGCGAACAGCGGCTCCAGCTCCACGAGCAGCGGGTACTTGGCCCGTCGCCGGAGCTTCTGGCCGAAGATGTACCCGGCGACGCGAATCGCCTGGCGCAGCGGCATGGCCATCAGGGGCCGCCCTTCTCCGGGGAGGCGGCCGAGGTGAGATGCGCGGCCCCCGCCCAGTTCACCAGCGCCGGCCCGATGCGGCGCAACGTACGGCGGGCGGCCAGGCCGCCGGTGACGGCGGCCGGGCTCAGCAGCGGACGGCCCGGCGTGTCCACGATCGCGCGCACGACCGTCACCGGACGGCCCTCC
>NZ_JBHLZP010000416.1:0-8235 GCF_042429965.1 Actinoallomurus acaciae | reverse complement strand
GCCGCCGCCGGAGGCCGCGGCGGAGGCGGGTGAGCGGGTGAGCGGGTGAAGCCGACCGCGGTCTCCGGCGGCGGGCGGGACCGGCGCCAGGAGGGACGGGTGGCGGCCCGCCCGGTCGTGGAACGTCCACGTCCCGGGCCCCAGCGCAGCGGTTCCCCGGAGAGGAGGCCGATCGCCCTCGACGCGGTGCGCCGTGTTCGCGATGATGACGGGCACGCGACGACTAAGGAGGCACCGTGACGGGTTCGGCGCCGACTTCGGAACTCACCGGCTGGCGGAACGCCCCGTTCACCGGGGCCGGGATCACCCATGACGTGTACGAGAAGGGCGACGGTCCCGGTGTCGTTCTCGTACCGGAGGTCCCCGGCATCACGCCCGAAGTGCTCGGTCTGGCCGACCACCTGGTGGAGCAGGGGTTCACAGTCGCGATCCCGTCGCTGTTCGGCACGCCGGGCCGGCCGCTCTCCGGCCCGTACGTCATGGGGACGTTGGCCCGGCTCTGCGTGTCGGCCGAGTTCCGCGCCTTCGCCGCCAACGCCCGCCGCCCGGTCGCGGACCACCTGCGTGAACTAGCCCGCGACCTCGCGGCCCGTACCCCGGGACCCGGCGTCGGCGTCATCGGCATGTGCTTCACCGGAGGGTTCGCCCTGGCCGCCGCGGTGGACGACACCGTGCTCGCCCCGGTGCTCAGCCAGCCGTCGGTGCCCTTCCCGGTCAGTGGCGGCCGCCGGCGCGACCCGGGCGTCTCCGCGGACGAGCTCGCCACCGTGGCCGACCGTACGGCCCGGTCCGGCCTGTGCCTGCTCGGGCTGCGCTTCACCGGCGACCGTGCCTGCCCGCCGGACCGGTTCGCGACCTTGCGGGAGCGCCTCGGCCACGCCTTCGAGATCATCGAGCTGGACTCCTCACCGGGCAACGCCGGCGGCTTCGGCCGGGCGGCGCACTCGGTGCTGACCGCCGAGGTGCGCGAGGAGCCCGGCCACCCGGCCCTCGCCGCCCGCGAACGGGTCGTGGAGTTCCTGCGCGAGCGGCTCCTGCCCGCTCAGCCGGGCAGCGGCCGGATCAGCGGGTCGAGCCTCGCGCGCGCGTCGGCGACGGTGATGAAGTCCGGCTTCGCGATGCGCCGCACCTCGGTCAGGTCGGCGTGCTCGTACACGTGCCCGCCGAGCAGGCGCCCGCTCCGGTCGTACGGCCAGTGCATGGCGATCCGCTGGCGGACGAGGTAGTACCCCTCGGGGTCGCCGTCCGGGATCACGTGGCCGCGGGCGTAGATGTTGAACGTCGCCTCCGTCGCGAGCCCCCAGTCGGCCACCGCGAGCTGCTCGTCCTGGAGCACCATGACGTTGGTCCCGCTGTTGGCCAGCGTCCGGTAGAAGGCGGCGACCTCGTCGGGCCCGTCGAGCGTGGCGCTCGTGCGGTTGATGTTGAGGTAGCAGACGGGGTGTTCCACCGTCATCTCCGGGACGAAGATCTGCGTCCACCGCCCGGTCACCTGGAGCAGTGCGTGGCGGCGGTAGTTCTCTAAGATCCGCCGGCGGTGCGGGTTGTCGACGCGTTCGAGGAGTTCGTCCGCGGCCTGGGTCAGCGTGGTGATGTCGAGCTTTGCCACTAAGGAGTCCTCGCTGCCGCATTCACCGGGGCGCGGGGGCGTCCCGGCACTCGCCTAACTCCCTTCATGGTGACACGGGGCGGGGACCATCCTCCTCCACGGTTTGCAACAGTCCCCACACGAAATGGGCGACGTACGAGCGCGGCCGTTCGCCGGGAGCGGTGAAGCCCACCTGCCACCGGCTCGGCACCGTGTCGGCCTGATGGCGGGCCGGCGCGAAACGCGTCGCCACGTCGGAGACGACACACGACCAAGGCCGCAGGTCAGCGACCCCGTCGATCCGCGGCCCCGGCACTCCGCCGGGCCGGACCAGCCACTCGTGCAGGACCGACCCGTCGGGCCCGATGAGGGCCTCGAACCGCAGATCCGGCCAGAGCGACAGGTCCCACCAGTCCGTACGGCAGGTCACGTCGCCCACGGTCCGCTCGGCGCCGTCGGCGGGCGGGCCCAGCACCAGACGCAGCCGGCGCTCACCGCCGGGAAAGGCCCGCGACCGCAGAATCCGCTGCCAGCGCGCGTTCACCTGCCGCATCTCGGTACGCGAGGCTCCGAGCGAACGCATCGCCTCGGCCACCAGGTCGGGCTGGTAGTCGGCCATGCGCCGCAACAGGACGAGCTGAAACTCCCGGCGGGCGAACCCCTTCATAGCCGTTCATCAAACCACCGCGCCGTGGCCGGGCCGTGGTCGGCCGCAGTATCGCCGGATCCCCCGGGCCGCGGAACGGCCCGGTCCGGCGATCTATGGTGAGCGCATGCCGAAGTCGCAGGTCCTGGAGGTCTCCGGGCGTGAGGTGACGATCACCAACCCGGACAAGGTGGTCTTCCCGTCCAGCGGTCACACGAAGCTGGATCTCGTTCGCTACTACCTCTCCGTCGCCGACGGCGCGCTGCGGGGCGTCGCGGGCCGGCCGATGATCCTCAAGCGTTTCGTCAAGGGGATCGACGAGGAGGCCTTCTTCCAGAAGCGCGCCCCGGCCAAGCGGCCGGACTGGATCGAGGTGGCGCGCCTGCACTACGCGTCGGGCCGGTCGGCCGACGAGGTCGTCGTCCGTGACGCCGCACAGCTCGTCTGGGTGGTGAACCTCGGCTGCGTCGACCTCAACCCGCACCCGGTGCTCGCGGATGATCTCGACCACCCCGACGAACTGCGGATCGACCTGGACCCGGTGCCCGGCATCCCGTGGGGTCAGATCGTCGAGGTCGCCCTGGTGGCCAAGGAGGTACTGGAGGACCACGGCCTGACCGCGTGGCCCAAGACGTCCGGCTCGCGCGGATTCCACATCTACGCGCGCATCGATCCCCGGTGGCCCTACCGCGACGTACGGCTCGCCGCCGAGACCGTCGCCCGCGAGGTGGAGAACCGCGCCTCGGACCTGGCCACTAGCCGATGGTGGAAGGAGGAGCGGCAGGGGGTCTTCGTCGACTTCAACCAGAACGCCAAAGATCGGACGATCGCCTCGGCCTACTCCGTGCGGCCGACCGAGGACGCGCGGGTCTCCACCCCGCTCACCTGGGATGAGGTGCCCGGCTGCCGCCCTTCGGAGTACACGATGGCCACGGTTCCCGGGCGGTTCGCGGCGATCGGCGATCCCTGGGCGGACCTCGCGGGGACCGCGGGCTCGCTCGAGCCCCTGCTGGAGCTGGCCGAACGGCTCGGGCCCGCGGAGAAGCCGCCCAAGGGCACCGGCCGCCGGCAGCCGACGATGCCGCTCATCGAGATCGCGCGCGCCCGTACCAGGGACGAGGCGCTGGCGGGGCTGGACCGCTGGAGGGCCCGGCACCCCGCGGTGGTGCGCCGCCTGGAGCCCGCCGACATCCTGATCGACGGGATGCGCGGCCGCAGTTCGGTCTGGTACCGGATCCGGGTCAACCTCCAGCATGTCCCCGAGGAGGAGCGCCCACCGCAGGAACCGCTGGAGGTCGACTACGACCCGTGGGCCGGGGCGTCGTGGCCGGAGCGCCGCTGAGCAAAGCAGTAGTGAATGCAGGGCGACCAGCGTCCGACCTGGACAGCCTTACAGGCGACCACTGACATGCGACAGCCCCCGGTGCTCCGGGCGGGAGCACTTCTGTAGTCGGGTCAGCGCACATCTCTTGGGAGCCGGCGGAGGTACCGGTGGAAGCCCGCTCCACGTTGGTCACGTGGCAAGGCCGAGACCCTCACGCAGTGCATCGACGGCCAGCCGGCGGTGTGAGACCGCATTCTTCTCGTCGCTCGACATCTCGGCGAACGTTCGGCCGTGGCCATCCGGCAGGAAAATCGGGTCGTACCCGAAGCCGTTGTCGCCGCGTGGCTCGGTGGTGAGCGAGCCGTCGAGAGTGCCAGTGAAGACGCGTACACCCTCCTCATCCGCGTATCCGAGGGCGGTTGTCACCGTGGCACGCCGGTCGGTGAGATTTGCGGCCATCTCCAGGATCCCCTCCGGGCCGACGGCGTCGAGGAACCATGCCACCAGCGCGCCGGGGAGGCCGTTCCACGCGGACAGGGCCAGGCCCGTGTCGTCGACCAGCACCGGACTCTTCAGCTTCGCATACGCGTCGCCGGCCTTCCGTCGCACCACCCTGACGACGTCGGTTTCCTGGATCTCGGTGAGGCTCTCCTTGACCGCAGTTACTTCGGTCCCGAGCAGGCTCTCATACTCGCGCGCTTTGCCCTGGTTTCCGGTGATGAGTGAAATATGATCCAATGCGAACATGACCTTTCGTTCAGTGATTGCGTTCCAACTGATTTCGACAGCGTCCTCGACTGATCTACCCCGGGACCCATTCCTGGCGGCGGCAGGGGGGATCTCTTACCGCCCAGAATAGTCAGGCGGACTGGATGAATGATGGTCTCGGGCACGTTCAGGCCGACGGCGGTCGCAGCGGCCAACTGCACCGGCTTGTAGGCGGCGTACGCCGATGGGACAGGAGCGTTGACCCACAGGCAGGACCTGCTGCCGGCACCAAGGGCGTTCAGGACGCCGCCAAAGCCGTGCCGGGCCTCCGCATAGGTGAACGTCCGCTCTGAACCTGACATGCGCCCGTCCATGACGAATTGCGTCGGCCGGCCCAGGACTTCGTTCAGCAGCCCGTCGAGCGATGCCCTGGCATCCGATACCGGCATTCGGAGCCACGCATATCCACGGTAGAAGGAGATGAAACCATCGCCGCCGTACCGGGACGGCTGCTGTTGCGGGTGGCGCAGCCTCTCTGTTCCTTCGCCGAAATCCTGGCGGCATGCCGTCGTCTGGAGGCCCTGAGCCCAGCTTGCCCGGATTAGGGCCGCCCACGCTTCGGCCGCTGACGATGCCGCCTGCTCGACGGGATGCGCGGCCGCAGGAGCCGCTGGAGGTCGACCACGACCCGTGGGCCGGAGCGCCCCTGAATAAAGCAGTAGTGAATGTGGAATTCTCACATATGTAGCAATTGTGTGGCTTTACCAATAAGCGCCACATACGCTACAAATCATGATCAAGAGATTAACCGTCATCGCGACCGTCCTGGCCGTCGGCCTGCAGTTCCTCCCCGCAGCTCAGGCGGGCGCCGAACCCACTGGCGGCACCGGGGACACCATCGCGGCACGGGACGGTTGTGAGCGCACGACCTCGACGGTGCGGCTGACCGCAACGGATGCCACCCCGTACCGGATCGCCGGCTGGATGTGCGGGCCGCGCGCCCCCCACGACGGCGAGGTGCAGTTCCTGCTGCACGGCTTCACCTACAACCATCTGTACTGGATGGGCCTTGGAGTCGACCGGCTCGACTACGTGCGCGCCGCGGCCCGGCAGGGCCGTACGACCTTCGTCATCGACCAGTTGGGAGCGGGGGCGTCTGATCATCCGGATCCGACGGGGGTGACCTCCGGGGACCTGGCGTACGTGGCACATCAGCTGGTGGGGCGGCTCCGGTCGGGTCAGATCGGGCGCGCGCACACCCACTTCCAGCGCGTGATCGGAGTCGGGCACTCGATGGGTGCCGGCATCGCGCTCCTGGAGGCCGGCACCTACCACGACGTGAACGCCGTGGTGCTCGCCGACGAACTGCACGCCACGAATGCCGAGGGCGTGAACACCTTGAACTCGCACGTGATCCCGGCCAACACGCTGAGCCGGTTCGCGAGCCTGCCCGACGGATACCTGACGGTCGAGCCGCGCAGCCTGTTCTACGACACCGGCCTGGCCGACCCGAGCGTGATCGACCTGGACGAGCAGATCGGCATCGACACCACCGGCGCGTTCACGCCGACGCCGGACCCGGGCGACCCCGCGTTCAGCGACGCGATCACCGTGCCGGTGCTCATCGTGGTCGGCCGCCAGGACTCCCTGGACTGCG
The DNA here is from genome assembly GCF_042429965.1 of Actinoallomurus acaciae. NCBI lineage: Bacteria > Bacillati > Actinomycetota > Actinomycetes > Streptosporangiales > Thermomonosporaceae > Actinoallomurus > Actinoallomurus acaciae. Next base: position 2,312 of record NZ_JBHLZP010000416.1, on the reverse strand, counting down.
GCGAGGCCACCGGGCTGTCGTGCGCGAACGCCGGTGCCGTCATGGACCGGGAGTCGTCCCTCTACTCGGGCGCCTCCTGCATGGACGCCTTCGTGCTCGACTCCGGGCACGACACCAACCTGCACAACGCGGCCCCGCAGTGGTTCGCGTACGCCGGCGACTGGGTCGACGCCGTCGACCACGGACAGCCCTCGGCGCAGACCCGTAGTTGCCTGCCGGGCTGACCGGCCGCGGTGCGGTCCGGAGCCGCCGTCCGGGCCGCACCGCGGGCACGCGTATCACCGACAGTGCGCGGCCGGTTGACGGAACGGCCGTCGTCAGGGATTTTCGGCGAGTGGGTCGTTCGAGCGACGCGCGGGAGCGTCTGGTCAGGGCCGCGGCCCGGCTGTTCCTGGCGCGCGGTTACCAGGCCGTCGGGGTGGACGAGCTGTGCGTGGCCACCAGCGTCCCCCGCGGCACTTTCTACTACTTCTTCCGTTCCAAGTCCGAGCTGGTCAAGGCGGTGATCGATCGGCACGCCCTCGCGCTGTGGGACCGCCTCGAGGCCGCGGGCGCGTCCGATGGCACCGACCGCGCCGCCCGGCGTCTGCACGCGGTCGCCGACGCCGTCGGGGAGATCCAGGCGGACTTCGAACGCCGCTTCGGCGCGCTCGTCGGCTGCCCGTTCGGCAACCTGGCGGCCGAGCTCGCCGGCGCCGACGAGTCCGTGCGGGAGCACCTCGCCAGCGTGTTCGCCGAGTGGGAGCAGCGGCTGGCCGTGCTCTGCCGGCACGCGGCCGACCAGGGGACGTTGCGGCCGGGCGTGGACCCCGTCCTGTTCGCACGCATCCTGCTCGCGCAGTTCCAGGGCGTGATCCTGCTGGCCAGGGTCGGCCGGTCGACGGCCGCCGAGATCCCCGCCGCGCTGCACCAGATCATCGACTCCCACCTTCTCGAAGGGGCCGGCGCGTAGGGGCGTGTTCACCCGGGAGGGTCGAGGCGGATCGGCACGCCGTTGAGGTGGGCCATGCCCGCCAGGCGTTCCAGGTCGGCGGGGTCGGAGGAGGTCAGCAGGTTGACGTTGGCGCCGCCCGCGCGGTTGGCGCGCCGCCAGCCGCCGTCTCGGTGGCCCCACCCGTGCGGGACCGCCACCGTGCCGGGCATGACCTCGTCGGTGACCGTGACGGGCAGTTCGATCGCGCCGTACGGCGAGGTGATCCGGCACCGCCGGCCGTCGGCGAGGCCGTGTTCGGCCGCGTCGGCCGGGTGGACCCGCGCCGAGTGCGTCCGGGCACCGCGCATCAGCGTCGCGGAGTTGTGCATCCAGGAGTTCTGGGACCGCAGCTCACGCAGCCCGATCAGGCGCAGCGGGTACGCCGGGTCCTCCTCGGCGCCGAGCCGGTCGAACTCCGCGAGGATCTCGGGCGGGTCCAGCCGTACGCGACGGTCGCGGTGCCGCACCACCTCGGTCAGCACCCCGGTCCGTACGTGCTCGCCGAGGACCACGCCGTGCGGACGCCGCCGCAGCCTCCGCAGGCTGAGTCCGCCCCGCCGCAGCCCGAACAGGTCGCCGCCCGGGCCCAGCCGGACCACCAGATCCAGCAGGAACACCGGCGACGGCAACGGGACACGGCTCAGGATCCGGCCCAGCGGGCGTGGTGCGAAGGGCAGGAGCCCGGCCCGGCGGGCGATCGCGTCGATGATCTGCCATTCCTGCCGCGCCTCGCCGTACGGCCGCAGCACCGGCTCGGTGAACTGCGCGAACGGCGTGGTGAACAGGCCCAGGCTCGCCACCGGCAGGTCCTCGCGCTCAAGGAAGGTCGCCGCCGGCAGCACGTAGTCGGCGTGCCGGTTGGTGTCGTTGACGTACAGGTCGATCGAGACGAACAGCTCCAGCCCGGACAGGGCGGCCGACAGCTCGTCGCCGTCCGGCACCGAGACGACCGGGTTCCCGGCCGAGACGAACAGCGCCCGTACCCGGCCCGCGCCCGGCGTGGTGATCTCCTTGGCCATCAGGGCCGCCGGGAAACTGCCGAGCACGTCGGGGAGCCCGCCCACGCGGGAGCGCCGCTTCGCGTACGAGGCGAGGCCGAAGCGGTCGGCGAGCCGTTCGAGCCCGAGCGGTGAGGAGCCGAACACCGCGCCGCCGGGCCGGTCGAGGTTCCCGGTCACGACGTTCAGCGCGTCGAGCAGGTACGCCACCAGCGTCCCGTGCCGGCCCAGGCAGGAGCCGGTGCGCCCGTACACGGCGGCGCTCGCGGCCCCGGCCAGGTCGCGGGCCAGCCGGCGCACGACCTCGCCCGGCACGCCGGTACGGTCCTCGGTCCGCTCCG
>NZ_JBHLZP010000415.1:0-7563 GCF_042429965.1 Actinoallomurus acaciae | reverse complement strand
GGCGGCTTCGCGGACGTCGCTCACGCCCACGCGATCTGGTGTGGGCGGCTTCGCGGACGTCGCTCACGCCCACGCGATCTGGTGTGCCGGCGGCGACGCCGACCTCCACGTCTGGCTCACAGCGACTCGCGGCCCGCGAGGGGCGGCCGATGCGCGCGGCGGGCCGGTGACCGTGCCCTCCGCGCCTTCCGCCGAGCGCGGAACCCAGTGGCCGACCTGCGCGGGTGTGCGATCCGTGGCGCGGCTGTCACCGTTCGCATGTCCGCACGGCCGGACATCCAGTACGATCCTGCACCGCCGTACCTCGTGGGCGGCGCACCCGGCCCGCGCGGCAATCATGCGCTGCCGCCCCAGGTGTCACAATGGTTCTCACAAGGAAGGAAAGCCACACGAATCACTGTTGTTAACCTGTATCGTTCCACAATCTTCGCAAGATGTCCGATAGCGGATTGAGCGCTTGGCTGTTTGGTGCCTTGTCCGCTAAGGTCGTCTCGTTCGCAAGTTTCACTAAAAGGTGTAGCGGTGTTTTCTTGACTCCGTTACTTCCTACCTCTATAACAGTTGCGCCAGATTTATAGATTCCGGCTGACGGGAACACGCCATCGGCCCGGGTGGGAGAGGATTCAGGGTGCCCCGGCCCGGAAGTGCCACTGTCCGCAATCGTCGGCTCGCGGCTGAGCTGAGGCGTTTGCGGGAGGTCGGCAATCTCACCGGTGACGACGTCGCCGAGCGGCTGGGATGGTCCGCCTCCAAGGTCAGCCGGCTGGAAAATGCCCGCCAGGCTCCACGTTTCGCCGACGTCCGGCGGCTGCTGGACCTCTACGGCGTCGAGGGCGCATACCGCGAGCAACTGCTCCAACTCGCCCGTGACGCCGTTCGCCGTGGCTGGTGGGAGGCATTCTCCGACGCGCTGCCGGAGCAGTACGCCTCCTATATCGGCCTCGAGATCGAGGCCGAGGCGATCGGGCAGTGGGAGACACAGGTCGTGCCCGGTCTGTTGCAGACCGAGGCGTACGCGCAGGCGGTCGAGCAACGCTCGCATTCGACCGAGGTGATCCCGCCGAGCCGCGTCGACGCCCGCGTGGCGGCCCGCCTGGCCCGCCAGTCGGTGCTCACGCGTGAGACGCCCCTCCGGTTGTCGGTCGTGCTGGACGAGGCACTCCTCCTCCGGCGTTATGGCGACGCCGCCGTGATGGCCGAGCAGTTGCAGCACCTCGAAGAGCTCTCCATTCTCCCCAATCTGAGCCTCCAGGTTCTTCCACTTGATGGACCTCATCCGATCGCGACGGGGTCCTTCACGCTTCTGCAATTCCCGTTGGTGGGCGGGATCCAGTTTCACGACGTCGTGTATATCGAGCACCTGAACGGCTGCTCATATCTAGAAGAGGCAACCGAAACCTACCGGTATAGGCTTAGTTTCGAACGACTCAGTGCAGAGGCGCTCGGGCCGGCAGAGTCCATGGAGCGAATTTCCAGGATAGCCCGGGAAATGTGGACATAATGAAAAGGAGGGAGGTGGCCCAATAATGGGGCAAGAAGTGAAATTTCTCGGCCTGGACTGGACGAAAAGCTCGCGCAGTATGGCAAATCAGCAGTGTGTGGAGGTTGCGCCGGTTTCGTTGCTGAACGAGTCGGCAGAGTCCTCGCGTGACTAAAAGATGATACGCGGATACAGCTAACTGGCTATATGCGCTTGAAATAGACCCACTTCCCCGATGGTCACCACCAGATGGGGAAGTGGGTTCATAATTATTCTGGGGCCTTGCGTGACGGGCTTCATGGCCTGGTCGTGTCGGCGGCAGGCGGAGGGCGCGGTCTACGACCGGCCGATGATCAGGGGCCGTTCCGCACGCCGAACGAGGGCCTCCCCCCACGCGACGTGTGCCGCCCTCCCCGGTATCGGTGTCGTTCGGCACTGCGACGGGTATGCGATTGGTAACGGTGTGTCCATCGGGGGTCGTTCACGTGAACACGGGGGGTCGCCATGACGATTGGCGGGATCATCACCGCGATCATCTTCGGTGCCATCATCGGCGCGGTCGCGCGGCTGCTGGTGCCCGGGCGGCAGAACATGCCGATCTGGCTGACCATCCTGGTCGGCATCGTCGCCGCCTTCATCGGCACGTGGATCGCCCACCTGCTCAATCTCAAGACGCACGGCTTCAACTTCTGGGAGACGATCTTCCAGATCATCGTCGCCGTCATCGGCGTCCTGATCGTGACCACGCTGTGGCCCAAGAAGACCTAGCGCCCGGCTCGTGACGGCGGGCCTGCGACGCAGGCGCCGGAGGATCAGTGCGTCTCGTGGGCGGTGGGCGGGCGCAGGATCGGGCGCAGGTGGTCCAGCACCGAGGCGTCCTCAATGGTGGACGGCACCGGCACGTCGTCGCCGTCGGCGATGCCGCGCATCGTTCCGCGCAGGATCTTGCCCGATCGGGTCTTCGGCAGGGCCGGGACCACCGAGACCTCCTTGAAGGCCGCGACCGGGCCGATCTGCTCGCGCACCGCGCGCACGAGTTCGCCGCGCAGCCGCGGCTCGTCCACGTCCGCGCCGCTCTTCAGGACGACGAAGCCGCGCGGCACCTGCCCTTTCAGCGCGTCGCGTACGCCGACCACCGCGGCCTCGGCCACCGACGGGTGGGCGCTCAGCACCTCCTCCATCGCCCCGGTGGACAGCCGGTGCCCGGCCACGTTGATGACGTCGTCCGTACGGCCCATCACCCAGATGTAGCCGTCCTCGTCGATCGAGCCGCCGTCGCCGGTCAGGTAGTGGCCCGGATAGCGGGACAGGTAGGACTCGATGTACCGCTCGTCGTCGTTCCACAGCGTGAGCAGGGTGCCGGGGGGCAGCGGCAGCCGGATCGCGATGTCGCCCTCGGCGCCGGGCGGGGCGATCGACCCGTCGGGCAGCAGCACCCGTACGTCGAAGCCGGGCACGGCGACGCTCGGCGAGCCGGGTTTGACGGGCATCGGCTCCAGCCCCCGCAGGTTCGCCGCGACCGGCCATCCGGTCTCGGTCTGCCACCAGTGGTCGATCACCGGGCGGTCGAGGATGCGCGTGGCCCAGTCGTAGGTGCCCGGGTCGAGGCGTTCTCCCGCGAGGAACAGGGTGCGCAGCGCCGACAGGTCGTGCCCGGCGAGGAGGCGGCCCTCCGGGTCCTCCTTCTTGATGGCCCGGATCGCGGTGGGCGCGGTGAACAGGGCGTTCACGCGATGCTCGGCGGCCACCCGCCAGAACGCCCCGGCGTCCGGCGTGCCGACCGGCTTGCCCTCGTACAGCACCGTCGTGCAGCCGGCGAGCAGGGGCGCGTAGACGATGTAGGAGTGCCCGACCACCCAGCCGACGTCCGAGGCGGCCCAGAACACGTCGCCGGCCGAGACGCCGTAGACGTTCGGCATCGTCCACCGCAGCGCGACCGCGTGCCCGCCGTTGTCGCGGACGACGCCCTTGGGTCGCCCGGTCGTGCCGGAGGTGTAGAGAATGTAGAGCGGATCGGTGGCGGCGACCGGCACGCAGTCCGCCGGGTACGCCTCGGCCATCGCCTGGTCCCAGTCGACGTCGCGGCCGTCGACGAGGGGCGCGGGAGCCTGCGGGCGCCGTACGATCACGCAGTCGCCGACCTTGTGGTCGGCGAGTTCAAGCGCCTCGTCCAGCAGCGGCTTGTATTCGATCACCCGGCTGCCCTCGACACCGCAGGACGCGGACACCACGACCTTCGGCCGGGCGTCGTCGATGCGGACGGCCAGCTCGCGTGGCGCGAAGCCGCCGAACACCACCGAGTGCACCGCGCCGATGCGCGCGCACCCCAGCATCGCGATCACCGCCTGCGGGATCATCGGCAGGTAGAGGACGACCCGGTCGCCGCGCTCCACGCCGAGCCCGCGCAGCACCCCGGCGAACCGCGCCGTCTCGTCGCGCAGCTCCCGGTAGGTGTACGTCTGCCGGGTGCCGGTGACCGGGCTGTCGTAGATCAGCGCGAGCTGGTCGGCACGGCCGTGGTCGACGTGCCGATCGAGGGCGTTGTCGCAGGTGTTGAGCTCCCCTCCGGTGAACCATCGGTAGAACGGCGCGGCACCGTCGTCCAGGACCCGCTCCGGAGGGGTGCGCCAGCGGATGTCACGGGCGGCCTCCGCCCAGAACCGTGCCGGATCGCCGAGACTGCGTTCGTACGCGGCCGTGTAGGGGCCCATGTCGCACCTCCGCCAAGGGGGGACATCCACTATGGCGATCGCCTGCGCCCCTACGTCAAGACGTCTTCAGGGCTTCGATGCGATGGGCGGGCACCGGATGCCGGGTTCCGGATTCCGCGTACGAGCACGGCGACCGCGACGATCACGAAGCACGGCACGTACGCGTGCGGCTGCGGGACGCCGGGCAGCCCCGGGATCGTCTCGCGGGTGAGCACGGCGGCCGAGACGCGGCGCCCGCCGTACGGATGAGGGAGCCGACGCCGCTCCGGCCCATCGGCCGAGCGCGCCGTACGCGTCAGGGTGGGGGCGAGCCACGGGTATCCCAGGCCGACGGCGAGGGACCCGTTGCGCGATGCGGCCGGTGCCGAGCAGACGAGCATGGTGACCGCGCCGACGTCCAGCACGTCGCCACCCAGGCCGTACCCGACCGGGCGGCGCGTCGTCCGTACGAACGTGGCGATCAGCGTGGACTCCGCGAACATCGAGGCAGACCCAAGTCGGGCCTGGGACGCGTCCGACGAAACCGGCGCGTTCCAGGCGGGCGTCGGCGTCGGCCGTACGAGCGCGTCGCTGCCGTGCGTGCTCGCGGACGTGTCGGGACCGGGTACGCATGGGCGCCCTCGCGGGTCGGCTCGCCGTCGAGGCTCCCCGCGTGACCCGGCAGGTGGGCGTGGGCGGGAGCATGGGCACGATCGTGACCGGGCCGATCGCCGGGAGGGCGCGGAACGGGTGTCCCGCGCCCTCCCGGCCCTGCGCCGGAGATGCTCTTCGAACGCCGATCAGGCCGGTGGGCCCTCGGTGAACTCGACGTCGCAGCAGGAGACGAAGAACTCGCCGGTCATCCTGCCGTTGTCGTCGATCGGCCCGCCGTGGCCGCCCCAGATGTTGACGACGACGTGTCGGCCGATCTTGGGCGGGAGCGCCCCGGTGGTGTGGCGGGTGACGCCGGGATCGCCGTGGATCTCGGTCATGAACGGGGTCGGCTCGAAGTCATCCCAGGTCAGTGGCGTGCTGGGATCCCAGTCGTCCCGGGTGACGAACCACTGGTGAGTCCAGGTCTCCCCGATGTGGTGGGCGGTGTAGGCGTACGAGAAGGCGTACTCCCCGGCCGAGGACGGCAGTGTGGCGGCGGGCCAGTCGCCGATCAGGTCGAGTCCGGCGAAGGCGGGGTTGGCGGCCGAGGCGAGGTCACCGCCGCGGAAGAACTTGCGGTATTCGAGGTAGGAGCCGTTCCAGGGGGGATCGGCCTTCAGCGCGTCCGCCGGCGGGACGACCTCCTGCCAGGTGCGGCTGGTGTTCAGCTGCCGTGCGCGGTCGCAGATCTCGGCGGGATCGTTGTCGCGGATCGCCCGTACGGCGCGGCTGGGAGGGGAGCCGGCATTTCCGTGCCGGGTGTTCCGGCGCGGCGGCGCGGCGGTCCGTGGCCCGCGGACCGGGTCGACGTACGGGCGGCTGTCACCGGGGCGGACGGTGACGGTGACCTCGTTGGTGAACGCGCTCCAGGAGCCGTCGGGGAGCTTGGCGCGGACCTTGACCCGGTACTGCGGATAGGGGTGGCCGCCCAGGCAGACCCAGTGAGTGCGAGCCAGCTGCCAGCCCGGCGCCCACGACGGCCAGTACAGCACGGCGGTCTGCCTGATCTGCCCGTCGTTGAGCCAGACTTCGTAATAGTGCGGATAGGGCGCGTCTCCGTCGTTCCAGTCGGCCGGCGGCGGCCAGTCCGCCCCGTCGTTGTCGCCGACGGTCCAGGACAGCTGGACGCCGTACAGGGTCACGTCACCGTCGGTGCGATGGGCGGCCGTGGCGCGGAGGGTGTGCGGTGCCACGACCTCTTGGAGGGTTTCGGTCATCCGATCGCGTTCCTTGTCTGCCGGTTCGGTCGGGTTCGACGATCCGCCTGACGTCTCACCGCGAGCGGTGGGGCCGGGTGCTGGGGCGGTTTCGCGCGGCATGCGGATGACGCCACGGCCACGCCCATCGTCCGGTCCTCCCGTCTCGCCGCGAGGACGAGCCGTCACCCTCAGTATCCGTGCGCATGCACTGAGTGTCGATGGAAAGTCTTCCTTTCGCCGCCTGCGACATCGACGCGCCCGGGTGTTCGGACCGGACGGTGCGCCCACGATGAGGGTCTGGTGGCGGCCCAACAGCAGGTGACTGGGGGAGACCAGCGAGATCGCCTGATCCTGGTCGGCGACCACGGCCCACACGCAAACGACTCTGCGGGCGAAGCCTCCGGGGGTCGGGTCAGGAAGTCCAAGCGCGTCCCCGTCCGCGCGGTGCGGAAGGCGAGCCAGGACAGCGTCAGGTCCTGCCACGGCAGGCCGACCGGCGCGTACACGGTCACCTCCGTCTCCGTCGCGCGGCCGGTCGTGCCGTCGAGCACCTCGCTCAGCGTTCCCGCCGCGTCCACGGGTCCCGATCCGGTGTTGCCCAGCGCGCCCATCGCCAGTGACAGCGCGACGTCGTCGACGAACACCCGGCTCGCCCGCAGCAGGTCCGCGGACAGCTCGGCCTTGCCCGGCTCGTCCGCGCCGAGGGACGTCACGTGCCCACCGGGCGCGACGTCGCCGCCGTGAAGGATCGGCTACCGGGCCCAGGCGGCGGTGATGACGATCTCCGCCGCCGCGATCTCCGGCCGTGCCACGGGACGCCCGCCGTGCCGCGTGGCGAACGCCTCCGCGCGTGCCGGATCGCGGTCGGTGACGAGCAGGTCGCGGACCGGACGCAGCCGCCGCAGCCCGCGGATCACCAGGTCCGCCTGGGCCCCCGCGCCGACGACCGCGACCGTACGGGCCAGGGCGTGTGTGCCCAGGGCGGCCGCCAGACCGGTCCGGCACGCGGTGACGGTCGCCGAGTCCAGCAGTGCCAGGAGCTCCCCGGTCGCCAGGTCGTGCAGGCACACGACGCCGCGCAGGGCCGGGCTCGCGGCCGGGAACTTGGCGTTCACCTTCATCGTGTACGCGAGCACCCCGGGGATGAGCGCGGTGGCGGTCCCCGGGCCGGGCAGGGGTACGGACCCGGAGCGGGCGCACGGCGGAGGCCGGTGCGAGGAGACCCGCGCGCAGCGCCTCCAGGCACGCCTCCGGCTCCAGGAGCCCTTCCAGGTCCGTACGGTTCAGCAGGAGTGTCACGTCGCCGATCCTCGCAGCGGCGCATGGCGCACACCTGTCCGCGGTCATAGATTTCAGGGATGGACACCCGACGTCGCGTGCCGCGTACCGACGCCGTACTCGCCGATCCGCGCCTCGTCGAGGCGGCCGGCCGGCTGGGGCGGCGCATCGTCAAGGCGGCCGTCACCGGCGCGCAGGAACGCGCGCGTACCGGCGCGATCCCCGCCGAGGACGTCGCCGCCGCGGCCGTGGCGTCGCTGCC
>NZ_JBHLZP010000414.1:0-7217 GCF_042429965.1 Actinoallomurus acaciae | reverse complement strand
CAACGGTGACGAACTGCAGTCACCGAGCTCCGCGCGCACGGTCACGAGGTTCAGCACGCCGAGGTCGACGCACAGGGGGTAGATGACGCGCACGCCCACGTACGCGATGTCCGGCCGCCCGGCGGCCACCGAGGACGCGGAGCCCAGCCCGGCGCCGACGGCGAGCACGGAGAGCGGGCCGGGGCCGCCGCCCAGCCTCAGAGCCCCCACCAGGGCCAGCGGACCGCCACCGGGATCGAACGCCGAGCCCGGCGCACCTACGACACCCGCCGACTCATCGGCGGCACTCCCCTCCGGTAGGGACACCGTCGGTCCCCGCCTTGCTGACCCGGCGGCGCCGACGCCCCCGGAACGCGCCAGCGATGAGGACGACGACGCGCCCACGCCTCCGGGCGGAGAAGCCCCGGCGGAAAGCAGATCACCGAGGGGGCTCCCGGCCCGTACGGGCGGCTCGACACCCACAGGCACCTGGCCGTTCCGAACCGGCACACCCACATCCGCCTGCGGAAACGCCCCGGCGGAAAGCAGGTCACCCAACGGACTCCCGCCGCCCGCGGACGGCCCGGCAACCCGACCCGCAGACGCCTCACCGTCCCGAACCGGCACGCCCGCCTCTGCGTGCGGAAGAGCTCCGGCGAAAAGTGGGTCCTCCAACGGACTCCCGGCCCCTACGGACGACCCGGCAACCCGATCCGCAGACGCCTGACCACCCCGAACCGGCACACCCGCACCCGCCTGCGGAAACGCCCCGGCGGAAAGCAGGTCACCCAACGGGCTCCCGGTCCCTGACGAACTCCCCGCAGGCAGCTGGCCCGCCCGGACCGGTGCGCCCGCCTCTGCCCGTGGGAAAGCTCCAGCGGAAAACAGGTCGCCGAGGGGGCTTTCGGCCCGTACGGGCGGCTCGGCAACCCGGACCGGAGAACGCCCGGTGGAGGCCCGGCCGTCCTGGGTCGGTGCGCCCTCGTCCGTCTGTGGGAACGCCCCGGCGGAAAACAGGTCACCCAGTGGGCCTTCGGGGGCCTTGGCCTTCCCACTCGAAGAACGCGCCTGATCGTCCCGAACCGGTGCGCCCGCCTCTGCCCGTGGGAAAGCCCCGGCGGAAAGCAGATCACCGAGAGGGCTCCCGGCTCGTACGGGCGGCTCGGCAACCCGGCCCCCAGGCGCCCGATCATCTCGAATCGGCGCACCTGCATCCGCCCGTGGGGAAGCCTCGGCGGAAAGGAGGTTGCCCGACGGGCTTCCCGAGCGTACGGGTGGCTCGGCGGCCCGGTCCGGAGAACGGTCGGTGGGCGCCAGGTCGTCCTGGGGCGGTGCGCTCGCGGCCGTTCTCGGGAACGTGCCGGTGGAAAAGAGCTCGCTCGACGGGCTCCTGTCCTCGGTGGCGCCTGCCTTCGCGTTCGAAGAACGCCGGTGGCCGTTTCGAATCGGCGTGTTCGTGGGCGGGCGTTGGGAGGGCTCGGCCTCGCGGGCCGGAGGCGTCCGGCCGGCTCGGGGCGGCGTACCGGGTGTGCGGGCCGTCGGGTTCGCGTCCCCGTGCCGGGAGGCTTCGGTGGGTGCGGGTGTGCCCGGCGTGTCGGTGTCGTCTCGTCGGGGGCTCGCGGTCGCTCGGGGGTACGGGGCGGCCGTCGATGGGCGTCTCGGGCGGGTGTCCGGCGATGGCGTTGAGGCTTCGCCGGGCGGGTGGGCTCGTCGGTGGTCGGTCCGGGTCGCCGGTGGCTGGTCGGTGGTCGCGAGCACGGGGGAGGCGGTCAGGCCGACGACCGCTCCGGCCGCGATCACGGCCGCGCAGGCGGTGCCGGCGGTTCGAGGGGTGGGGGTGACGCGCATCAGCGGCTCTCCGGGATCTGCTGGAACTCGTGCTGGGCGGTGATGTACGCGTCGGGCTTGACGCGCAGTGCGCCGGTGAAGACGTGGGAGATGTCGAAGGCGAGGAAGACCCCGACGCCCAGCAGGGCCGCCATCACGCCGAGCGGCACGATCGTCATCGCGCGGGGCCGGGCGCCCGCCATGAACGGGAAGATGAGCACGACGATGCCGGTGAGAACGGTCATGTAGAGCAGGCCCGCCGGCGGGTGCGTCTTCGCGTCCAGCGCGCGCTGGCCGCGTGACGTGTCCAGTGCCTGGAGCTGTTCCACGACCGCGTCGCGGTCGTCCTTCTGGTCGTCGTTGGCCACCGGCAGGGCGCTGACCTTCGCACGGAGCGCGGTGAGCCGGTCGTCGCCCTCGGCGGTGATGTGCCCGCGCTCCATCGAGTGCCACTCGCGGCCCACGATGAGGTCGGTGTAGGCGCGCAGGTCGGCCTGCACGTCGCGGCCTTCCGGAGCGGGCAGCGCGGCCGCCGCCCAGTACGCCTCGACGAGCGCGCGGCTCTCGGTGTAGGTGTTCTCGCGCGCGGAGTCGGCGCTGGTCCACGGGACGACGATCGCGATGGCGAAGACCAGCAGGAACAGCGCCGACAGCATCGAGCCGGCGTGGCCCGCGGTGGCGCCGCCGGGATCGCCGTCGTCGGAGCCGCGGCCGAACTTGCGGAAGAGCAGGGCCGCCGCGACGACGACACCGACCGCCGCGACGACGGCGAGAATGCAGACGAGCATGACCGGCTCCAGGTCTTCGTGTGGCTGGCGGGGAGGGGCGGGACGCCCAGGGATGTGCTGAGCGTTATTTGACTATCACATTGGGTGACCATGGTGAAGGCGTGGAATCGAGTCGATTCCGGCCCTTCGAAGACACGCTCAGATGGGATACCTCGCGGCATGTCCGCTAACAGGACTAATGACCTGCTATGTCGCGCAGGATGAACGGCGGGCGACCCGACCGGACGGTTTCACACATCCCCGGAGCGACCGCTTCCGGACATCGCCGGAACCCGAGGCCGACCTGCGGGTCCGTCCGCAATGCCGGCACAAGTCAATGACAAAATCTTAAATGCGCGGCGAGGTGACCCACATTTGACCAACGGCTTCGCCGGGACGAAGGCCCACTCGATTAGCGTGACGCGTGAAATCAATGGGAAAGACCGGCGAATCGAGGAGGAAATGAACACGATCAGCCCGGCCACGACACCGTACGCGGGCGGCGCCGGAGCCCGACCAGCAGCAGAACCCCGACCGACAGCCGGAGCCCGGTTGAGAGACGCCGTGCGGTCCGACGCGGTCACGCCGCTCATCGGGATCTTCGACATGTTCTCCGCCTCCGTCGCGGCCCGCCACTACGACGGGCTCTTCGTGTCGGGATTCGGCTTCGCCGCCTCCCACTACGGACTGCCCGACATCGGCTTCATCGCCTGGCCCGACATCGTCGACTTCGTCCAGCGCCTGCGCCTGGCCTTCCCGCGGCACCACCTGCTGGTCGACATCGACGACGGCTACGCCGACCCCGAGGTCGCCTGTCACGTCGTCGGGCACCTGGAGGCCATCGGCGCCTCCGGCGTGATCCTGGAGGACCAGGGCCGGCCGCGCCGCTGCGGCCACGTCGACGGCAAGCGGATCCTGCCGCTCGGGGAGTACCTGGAGAAGCTGCGCATGGTCCTGGAGACCCGCCGGGACCTCGTCGTCGTGGCCCGTACGGACGCCACCGACGAGGGCGAGATCCTCCGCCGCGCCGAGGCGCTGGCCGCGACGGACGCCGACGTCATCCTGGTCGACGGCGTGCGCAGCGCCGCCTGGATCCGCAAGGTCAAGGCGGTCGCCGGCGGCAAGCCGCTGCTGTTCAACCAGATCGCGGGTGGCAAGTCGCCGCGGTTCTCGCTGGGCGACCTGACCGAGCTCGGCGTCGACGCCGCGATCTACAGCACGCCGTGTCTGTTCGCCGCGCAGTCCGCGATGGAGGAGGCGCTCACCCGGCTCACCGAGGACGACGGACGGCTGCCCGAGGACTCCATCGGCGTCGCGGACTGCCTCGACCTGCTCGAACGCAACATCAGCCGCCATCACGACCACTGATCCGGGACCCGCCTTCGCGCGATTTCACTCGCTTGGCGAGTATGTGTTCATTAGTGCATGATGCGAGCACGATTCGCGCATGAACGAGCACGCGTGGAGGCGGGTTTGGCGGACTATCACGTCGAGGCGGAGATCGACGCTCAGCCGTCGTGCTGGCGTCGGGCCGCCGAGCGGCTGCCCGATGTACGGGAGGCGCTGCCGCGCGACGGCGAGCGGGTCGCGGTCTTCGGCTGCGGCACGTCGCTGTACATGGCGAAGGCGTACGCCGCCCTCCGGGAGGCCAGGGGCCTCGGGGTCACCGACGCGTTCGCGGCCTCGGAACCGCCGTTCGGCCGAGAGTACGACCGCCACGTCGCGATCACCCGCTCCGGCACGACCACGGAGGTGCTGCGGGCCATCGAGCGCCTGCCCGAGACGGCCGCGACCACCGCGATCACCGCCGTGCCCGACGCGCCGATACCCGCCGGCACCCGCACCGTCGTCCTGGAGTTCGCCGACGAGCGGTCGGTGGTGCAGACGAGGTTCGCGACGTCGGCGCTCGCGCTGCTGCGCGCCTCCCTCGGCGACCCGGTGCCGGACGCCGACGCGACGCGCGCGCTCGGCGAGCCGCTCGCCCCCGAGTGGCTGGCGGCCGGGCAGATCACCTTCCTCGGCCGCGGGTGGACGGTCGGCCTGGCCGACGAGGCGGCGCTGAAGGCGCGCGAGGCGGCGCAGCTGTGGACCGAGTCCTACCCGGCGATGGAGTACCGCCACGGGCCGATCAGCATCGCCCAGCCCGGCCGGCTGACCTGGATGTTCGGCCCCGCGCCCGACGGGCTCGCCGAGGAGGTGGCCGCCTCCGGGGCGGCGTTCGCCGCGAGCGACCTCGACCCGATGGCGCACCTCATCGTCGCCGAGCGGCTGGCCGACGCCCACGCACGCGCCCGGGGGCTGGACCCGGACCATCCCCGGTCCCTCACGCGCTCGGTCGTCCTCCCATGATCGTCGCACTCGACGTCGGCGGCACGTCGATGAAGGGCGCGGTCATGGACCACTCCCTGGAGCGGACCGCCACCGTACGACGGCCCACCCCGCGCGGTGACGCCGCCGTCGCCGCGGTCCTGGACACCGTCGGCGAACTGGTCGCGCAGGCCCCGGGGGCCGAGGCGGTCGGCCTCGCCGTGCCGGGCATCGTCGACGATGAGGCCGGCGTCGCCGTCTGGTCGGAGAACATCGGCTGGCGCGACGTGCCCTTCCGCGACCTGATCCGGGAGCGCACGGGCCTGCCGGTCGCGGTCGGCCACGACGTACGTGCGGGCGGCACCGCCCAGCAGCGCCTCGGCGCGGCGCGAGGGGCGCGCAACTCCCTCGTCGTGCCGATCGGCACCGGCATCGCCGCCGCGATGGTCATCGACGGCCACCTGTGCGTCGGCAACGGCTACGCCGGGGAGATCGGCCACATGTCGGTGGGCGCGGACGAGCCCTGCGTGTGCGGCGGTACGGGTTGCCTGGAGGCGGTGGCGTCCGGGCCCGCGGTCGCGCGCCGATACGCCCGGCTCACCGGGCACGAGACGACCGCGGACGCGGTCGCGGCGCTCGTCGCCGAGGGCGAGCCGGACGCCGTGACGGTGTGGGCCGAGACGGTCGGCTGGCTGGGCACCGCGCTCGCCGCCGCGACCGTCCTGGCCGCGCCCGAGGTGATCGTCATCGGGGGCGGCCTGTCGCGGGCCGGCGACCTGCTGCTGAAACCTCTCGCCGACGACATCGAGGCGCGCCTGACGTTCCATCGCAGGCCGCGCCTGACCACGGCGCGATTCGCCGACGAGGCGGGGTGTGTCGGCGCCGGACTGTGGGCACTCGACCTGTTGGAGACGCAATGACGGTGCTGAGCGCGGACAAGGTCATCGCCCTGGACGGCGTCCTCGAACCCGGCTGGGTGGAGGTCGTGGACGGCCGGATCACGGCCGTCGGCCAAGGCGTGCCGGAGCGTACCGACCTGCACGGTGCCGTGATCGTGCCGGGCTTCGTGGACCTCCACTGCCACGGCGGAGGCGGTGCGTCGTTCGACTCCGCCGACCCCGAAGAGTGCGCCCGCGCCGCCGCCTTCCACCGCGAGCGCGGCACCACGACGCTGGTGGCGAGCCTGGTCAGCGCGGCGCCGGACGACCTCGAACGCCGCGCGTCCGTGCTGTCCGAACTCGCCACCGACGGCGTCGTCGCCGGAGTCCACTACGAGGGGCCGTTCCTGTCCCCGGCGCGCAAGGGCGCGCACGACCCGAAGCTGCTGCGCGCCCCCGACCCCGCGACGGTCGAGCGGCTGCTCGAGATCCCGCACGTGCGGATGATGACGATCGCGCCGGAGCTGGACGGCGGCCTGGACGCGCTGCGGCGGGTCCGCGTGCTCAGCGCCCTGCCCGCCGTCGCCCACACCGACGCGACGTACGAGGTGACGCGCGAGGCGGTCCGCGCCGGCGCGCGGGTGGCCACGCACCTGTTCAACGGGATGCGTCCCCTGCACCACCGCGAACCGGGCCCGATCCTCGCGCTCCTGGACGCGCCGGACGTCGTGGTCGAGCTGATCGGCGACGGCACGCACCTGGACCCCGCGGTCGTGCGCCACGTCGCGCGTACGGCCGGTGCCGGGCGTGCCTCACTGGTCACCGACTCCATCGCCGCCGCGGGCATGTCCGACGGCGACTACGAGCTCGGCGGGCTCGACGTGGAGGTACGCGAGGGCGTCGCGCGGCTGGCCGACGGAGGCTCGATCGCGGGCAGCACGGCGACCGCGGCCTTGATCTTCCGCCGCGCGGTGCGCGACTCCGGACTGTCCCTGGAGGAGGCCGTGCGCATGTCCGCCACCACCCCCGCCGCCCTGCTGGGGCTGTCCGACCGCGGCGCCATCTCCCCCGGGCTCCGCGCCGACCTGCTGGTGCTGGACGACGACCTGGGGGTACGGAAAGTCGTCACGGCGTGATCGCCACGGTCACGCCGAACCTCGCGCTCGACGTCACGTACGAGATGACCGAGCTGCGTCCCGGCGAGACGAACCGGGTTCAGGCGGTGCACGCGCGGGCGGGCGGCAAGGGGGTGAACGTCGCGCGGGTCCTGCGGTCGCTGGGCCATGACGTGCTCGTCCTCGGCCTGGCGGGCGGCCCGACCGGCGACGCCGTACGCGAAGAGCTGGAGGCGTCCGGGCTGGCGCACGACCTGGTGCCGGCCGCCGGGGAGACGCGGCGGACGGTGACCGTCGTGGCCGGGGCCGAGGCGACGATGCTGGGCGAGCCCGGGCCGGCCGTC
>NZ_JBHLZP010000413.1:0-7218 GCF_042429965.1 Actinoallomurus acaciae | reverse complement strand
TGCCGGTCGGCTCGCGGAGCACCGTGGCGGGCGCGGCGCCGGGGTGCACGGCCACGAGGGCGCCGTCGTGGAGGAACCGGCTCGCCGGGGCCGCGGGGTCGAGCATCCGCCCGCCGGCCCAGAGCGGGTGCGGCGGATCCGCCACCCAGCGGGCGCTCGGGAGGCGAACGACTTCCGCCATCGGTTCCTTGGCGGTATCGGCGTTCAATGTGGCAATAAGTGATCGCGCAACGGTTCCGACCGTCATATCGGAATCGCCGTTGACCACTACGTCACGGGGACCTTGATCGGTCAGCGCCGTGAGCGAGATTCGCATTCACCCCTCCACATCCCCAGCGTGCCGGACCAGGATAGAGAGGAGGAAGGATGGGAGACAGCGGCTCGAGATGAGTCGTTTCTTGATCACTTGACAAGCCGCAGGACTCGGTGCGCAAACAATCTGTCGCCGTTACATTGACGCGCGGCGTTATGGGCGGAACGATGGTTCGCCGCGTCCCCGTCGAACGCGATCAGCCCCCGGACAGCCGAATTGGCGGAGAGCCTGTGACCACGAGCAGTGATCGCAAGACCGACGGTCGTCCCTCACTCGGGACGGCCACCGGTCAGCGCATCCCCGTTCCCCGGCGGGAGCGCAAGCCGGCCATGGCCGCACTGGCCGTGCTGCTCATCGTCGGTGGTGCGCTGATCAGCGCGTACCTCGTGATGGTGAGCGGCCAGCGCGTCCCGGTGATCAGCATCGCCCAGCCGGTCGCGGCGGGCCAGCGGATCCCGGCGTCGGCGCTCCAGGAGGTGCAGGTCTCGGCGACCGGCGGCCTCGACTACATCCCCTGGGGCGACCGGGCCAAGGTGACGCAGACCTTCGCGACGGTGACGCTCGTGAAGGGCGCGCTCCTCACCAACGGCATGATCAGCACCGACTCGTCGGTCGGCAAGGGCAACGTCGTGGTCGGTCTCGCGCTCAAGCCGGGCCAGTTGCCCGCGGGCGGCCTCCAGCCGGGCGACCGCGTCGCGCTGTACGCCGTGTCCTCCCAGGGCGGTCAGAGCGGCACGCAGAGCGGCACCGTGCTCGCCCCGGTCGCCACGGTGTACGACGTGGTGCAGCCCGGCCAGAACGACATCCAGGCCGACCAGATCTCGGTCTCGGTGACCGTCCCGGTCGACCAGGCGCCCGCGGTGACCCAGGCCTCCTCGGCCGGCGCCGTCGCGGTCGCGCTGCTGCCGGCGGGAGAGAAGGCCCCGCAGACGCCGCGGCAGACGACGCCCAAGCAGCCGACCACACAGCCGTCCGCGGACCAGCCGTCCGGAAACCCGCCCGAGTCGTCGCGCGCCCGGCCGACGGGCACCCCCTGATGGGGCTCGTCGTCCTCGCGGCGGACAAGGGGGCGCCGGGCGTCACGACCGCGGCGATCGCACTGGGGGCCGTCTGGCCGCGCCCCGTCCTGCTCGCCGAATGCGACCTGGCCGGCGGCGACCTGGTGTATCGCCTGCCCGCCGAGGGCGGAGGCATGCTCAACCCCGCGCGCGGCATGCTCAGCCTCGCCGCGACCGCGCGGCGCGGGCTGCGGGCCGAGCAGGTCTGGGAGCACACGCAGCGGCTGGAGGGCGGGCTCGACGTCCTCGTCGGCCTGACCCGCGCCGAGCAGGCACAGGGCCTGACCTGGCTGTGGAGCCCGCTGGGCCGGGCGTTCGCGAACCTGCCGGGCGCCGACGTGGTGGCCGATTGTGGCCGCCTGGGCGCCGGATCGGCCTTGACCGATCTGCTCCGTGAGGCGTCAATGATCGTGCTGTTCACGCGGGCGACCCTTGAACACGTGGCTCACCTGCGTGAACGCATCAGCTCATTGTCGAGTGACCTCGGCGGGCACTCCGCGCCGCCGGTCGGCATCGTGGTCGTCGCCGATCCGAGCGAATACCGCACCGCCATTTCCGAGGTCGGCCGGATCATTTCCAACGCGAAACTGCCCGCCGCCGTCCTCGGGGGTTTCGCGATGGATCCCAAGGGTGCTGGAATGCTGAGGGGCCAGTGGGGCGGGCGGCTCGACCGTTCACTGCTGATCCGTTCGGCACGGCAGCTCGCGGGCGGACTCGCGGCGCGGGTCGCGCCCACCTCGGGGGATGATCGCGAAGCGCAGGGAGTGGCAAGTGGACCACAGCCTCGTTAAGCGCCTTCGCCAGGACGTCGGGGCCCGGCTCGCCGACCAGCGGCGGCTCGATGCCGCGAACGGCGTCGCCCCGATGAATCCCGAAGACGAGCGGCAGTTCGCGCGCGCTCTCATCGGGCAAGTGCTGGAGGAGTTCGCACGTACGGAGATCGCGGCGGGCCGGCGTCCGCCGAACGCCGAAGAAGAGGAGCAGCTCGCCGCGGGCGTGCACGCCGCGCTGTTCGGCGTCGGCCGTCTCCAGCCCCTTCTCGAGGATCCCGAGATCGAGAACATCGACGTCAACGGCTGCGACCGGGTCTTCATCGGCTACGCCGACGGCCGCGAGGTGATGGCCGAGCCGGTCGCCGAGTCCGACGAGGAGCTCGTCGAGCTCATCCAGATCCTCGCGGCCTACAGCGGTCTGTCCAGCCGGCCGTTCGACTCCGCCAACCCCCAGCTCGACCTGCGGTTGCCCGACGGGTCCCGCCTTTCGGCGGTCATGGACGTCACCGTACGGCCCGCGCTGTCGATCCGCCGCGCCCGGCTCGGCAAGGTCTTCCTCGCCGACCTGGTCGGCAACGGCACGATCAGCACGGAGATCGGCCTGTTCCTGCGCGCCGCGGTGGCCGCCCGCAAGAACATCATGATCGCCGGGGCGACCAACGCCGGAAAGACGACGCTGCTGCGGGCGATCGCCAACGAGATCCCGACCGCCGAGCGGCTCATCACCGTGGAGCGCGCCCTGGAGCTGGGCCTCGACCAGTTCTCCGAGCTGCACCCCAACGTCGTCGCGCTGGAGGAGCGGCTGCCCAACTCCGAGGGCCAGGGCACGATCACGATGGCCGAGCTCGTCCGCCGGTCGCTGCGCATGAACCCCTCGCGCGTGATCGTCGGTGAGGTGCTCGGCGACGAGATCGTCACCATGCTCAACGCGATGACCCAGGGCAACGACGGCTCGCTGTCGACGATCCACGCGAACTCCTCCTGGGAGGTGTTCAACCGCATCGCGACGTACGCCCTGCAGTCCGACGAGCGGCTGCCGATCGAGGCGACGCACATGCTCATCGCGGGCGCCATCGACTTCGTCGTCTTCATCGAGAAGCGCAACGACTACGCGCAGGGCGGGCGGCTGCGCCGGTTCGTCTCCAGCATCCGCGAGGTGACCGGCTGCGACGGCCGGGTGCTGTCCAGCGAGATCTTCGAGCCCGGTTCCGACGGCGGCGCCCGCCCGGCCGCGCCGATCGCCTGCGTCCAGGAGCTCGTGCCGTACGGCTACGACCCGTCCCACGGAGCGGTCTGGTGACAGGGGCGTTCTCGGGGGGCCTCGCACTCGCGATCGTCGCGGGCGCGCTGATCGGCGGTGGCGTGATGCTGCTCATCGTCGCGATCCGCGGTGTGCACCCGCGGCCCGGCCGGCCGTCGGCGCGCAGCCGTGAGGAGATCATCCGCACCCTGACGACCCGTACGGCGCTGGCGGTCGTCGCGGGCGTCCTCGTGCTCATCATCACGCGGTGGCCGGTCGCCGGCATCGGCGCGGCGCTGCTCGTGCTCGGATGGAACAGCATCGGCGGCGGCGCGGCAGAAGAACGCCGCTCGATGGCGCGCCTGGAGGCGCTCGCCGCGTGGACCGAGTCGCTGCGCGACACCATCGCGGGCGCGGTCGGCCTCGAACAGGCGATCCCGTCGTCGCTGCGCGCGGTGGCGCCGGCGCTGCGCCCGAAGGTCCAGGCACTGGTCGACCGGCTGCACACGCGGGTGCCGCTCGCGGACGCGCTGCGGACGTTCGGCGACGACCTCGACGACGCGTCCGCCGACCTCGTCGTCGCCGCGCTGATCCTCAACGCGCGACTGCGCGGCCCCGGCCTGCGCGACATGCTGGGCGCACTTGCCGACTCCGCACGCGCCGAGCTCGACATGCGCCGCCGCGTCGAGGCGAACCGCCGCACCACCCGGCGCAGCGTGCAGATCGTCGTCGGGGTCTCGGTGGGCACCGCCGTGCTGCTCGCCGTTGTCAACCGCACGTACGTCGCGACGTATGACTCCTTCACCGGACAGCTCGTGCTGGCGGTCGTGGTCGGGCTCTTCGCGGTCGGGTTCATCTGGCTGCGGCGCCTGGCGAAGTACGAGACGCCGCACCGGTTCCTGGCCTCGGCCGACTCCGACAAGGCGGATGCGCAGGACAGGCCGGGCGTGCCGGGCGAGGTGCCCGAGACCGTCGCGCGCTGGCAGGGGCAGACACCCGCGAACGGCAACCCCACCGTGCCGGGTCCGCGAGGAGGCAACCGATGACCGCTGCCCTGCTGGCCGGAGCCTTCTTCGGACTTGGCGCGTACCTGCTGTTCCGCGCGCTCTTCCCGCCGCGTCCGGGCCTGTCGGCGCGGCTCGCCGCCTTCGACGCCGCGCGCCGACGCGGGGAGGCCGAGCCGACCGGGAGCGCCGCGAGCACGGCCGAGCGGGTCACCGGCCTGCGCGCGCGGTTCGGCCGGTCGCTGGCCGCCTTCTATGAGGCGCGGGGCTGGCAGCAGCGGTCCGTACGCGCGGACCTGACGCTGCTGGACCGATCGTTCGAGACCTTCCTGGCCACGAAGTTCCTGCTCGCGATCGCGGCGATCGTGTTCATCCCGATCCTCGTCGCCTACTTCGCCGTGCTGGGGCTCCACGTCGTGGTCGCCGTGCCGGTGTGGCTCGGCCTCTTCTTCGCGCTGATCTTCTTCCTGCTGCCGGACATGCAGCTCCGCCAGGAGGCGGCCTCCCGCCGGCGCGACTTCCGGCACGCGGTCAGCGCCTTCCTCGACCTGGTCGCGATGAACCTCGCCGGTGGCCGTGGCGTGCCCGAGGCGCTGATGACCGCGGCGAACGTCGGCGACGGCTGGGCCGTGCGCCGCGTCCGCGACGCCCTGTCGAACGCCCGGATCACCGGGATCACGCCCTGGCAGGCGCTGGGCCGGCTCGGCGACGACGTCAACGTCGACGAGCTGCGCGACCTGTCCGCCGCCCTCGCGCTCGTGGCCGACGACGGGGCGAAGGTGCGCCAGTCGCTTTCCGCCCGCGCGGCCAGCATGCGCAGCCGGCAGCTCGCCGACATCGAAGGAAAGGCCGGTGAACGCTCTCAGTCCATGCTCGTCGCCCAGCTGCTGCTGTGCGCCGGTTTCCTGGTCTTCCTCGCCTACCCGGCGGTGATGCGCGTGGTCGCCTCATGACCGGTTCCCTGTCCGTTCCTTTCCCCCTACTGCGAGGTGAATCATGCGGTGGCTGAATCCGATGAACGACCCCGTCGTGACCTACATCCGGTCACACGTTGAAATGCGAATTCAACGGTTGCGTCAGGCGACCGACAAGACCCGTGGCGCGTCCGCCATCGAGTGGGCGATCATCACCGGAATTCTCGCTCTCATCGCCATAACCGTGGGCTGGGTCATCTACCGGCGCGTCACGACCGCGGCGAACAAGATCAACGTGAACAACGGCCCCGGTAACTGACGCGCGGCCGTCAGGCCGCCTGGGGCGATCCGTTTTCGCGAAAAGGCACGGCGATACGCGGCCGATCACGGCCAGTGATAAATGGTTGACAGCTTTTCACGCTAATTCGTAGGATTTGATGTGACAAGAATGCGCGGGGGTGGGAAGCGTACGGCCGGCCGTGCGTCGACCGGCGGGCGGCGCGATCGGGGCGCGAACACGCTCGAACTCGCCCTGCTGACGCCGGTTCTGCTTCTCGTCATTCTGTTCGTCGTCCAGTTCGCCCTCGTGTTCAACGCCCGGCACGTGGCCCTCGCCGCCGCGCAGGCGGCCGCGCGGGTCGCCCGCGAGCAGCGCACGGGCGACTGGCGGTCGGCGGCGAAGTCCGAGGGGATCGATTACGTCAACAAGATCGGCCCGCAGCTGCTGACAAAGGTGGACGCGGTTCCGGAGGAGAACGTGGGACAGCACGTGCGCGGAGTCACCGTCGGCGGTTACGCCGTACCCGTCGTGCCGTTCTTCCGTTTCTATGTCAGCGAGCACTCGAGCGGCCCGGTCGAGTGTTACCGGCCCGACAACGGTCTCGACCAATGCGAATAGCCGAGAGACGCGACGCGGGGACGATGGCGCTCGAGCTGGCGCTGCTGACGCCGGTGCTCGTGGCCTTCATGATGGTCATGGTCGGGCTGGGCCGGGTGGTCGAGGCGCAGAGCCAGGTCGACGGCGCCGCCCGTGACGCCGCGCGGGCCGCCTCCCTCGCCCGTACGACCGCGGGCGCGAACAAGGCCGCGGAGAACGCCGCCGGCGAGACGCTCAGCGGACGCAAGTGGTGCCGCCGGCTGCCGGATGCCACGGTCGACTTCTCCCAGTGGCGCCAGGGCGGCCAGGTCTCGGTGGTGGTCCACTGCGACATCGACCTGACCGGTCTGTCGCTCATCGGCTTCCGCCCCTCCCGGACGATGACCGGCACCGCGACGGCGCCGATCGACACGTTCCGGAGGATCGAATGACAGGGCGGGGCGACCGGGGCACGGTCGCGCTGTTCACGACGATCTTCGCCGTCTTCGTACTGGTCCTGGCCGGGCTCCTCGTCGACGGCGGCCTGACCATCCACGCCCGTCAGCGCGCCGCCGACATCGCCGAGCAGGCCGCCCGCGCCGCCGCGGACGACATCGACGTCGCCTACCTCCGCCGTACCGGCAAGGCGCGCATTCTGGCCACCGATGCCCCGTGCCGCCGCGCGCGACTGCTCGCGAGCAAATATCCGGAGGTGACGGGCCCGGTCCAGTGCGACACCTCCGGCGGAGACGAGGCGCGGGTCATCATCCAGATCCGGGTGAAGTTCCAACTGCTTAGCGCTTTCGGCTTCTCGGACATGACAATGTCCTCAGCGGCATCGGCCCATCCACAGGAGGGGATCTGACTTTCCGGCCCCGCCCGGCGGGGCTCGCCATCCGGTCCTACCCAGAGGAGTGAGCAGGTTGAGGTTCGCGGTTCGCCGGCCGGCCCTCCCACGCGGCCACCGCCCGTCCGAGGGCGGCCTTCCCGCCGTGCGTGACGGACACCCGACCCCGGCCCCGGCGGCGGACCGGCCATGGCACCGCGACGGGCGCGGCCT
>NZ_JBHLZP010000412.1:0-7219 GCF_042429965.1 Actinoallomurus acaciae | reverse complement strand
AGCCCCGCGCCGAGCAGCGCGACCACCAGCAGAAGCAGCACGTAGTCGCCGCGTCCCGCGACCGGGTACGCGGCGAGTGTGGCCGCCCCGGTGGCCGCGCACCCACCGGCCAGCACCGGGCCGGGACCGAACCGCCCGGCCAGGGCGGCTCCCCCCAGCGCGCACGCGAGCCCGGTCATCGCGAGCGGCAGTAGGTGCACGCCGACGCCGACCATGCTGAATCCCCAGTTCGCCTGCAGGCGGAAGCTCACGTACGTCATGGTCACGAAGGCGGGACACAGGCCCAGCGTGAACACCGCGGTGCCGCCGGAGGCCCGCAGCGGCAGCGGCGACGGGCGTACGGCGAACGCCAGCGCCACACCGACCACCGCGATGACGACGGCGAGCGCCAGCGGCACGATGGTTTTGACCTGGAGCCATCCGGCGTACTCGTGCCGGAGGCCGAAGCTCAGCAACGGCACCATGAGTGAGAGCAGCACCACACCGAGGACGCCGTTCTCCGGCCCCGGCGACCGTGACTCGCGCACGCCGACGACGCCGAGCCCCCCGGCGATCAGCAGCGGCACGAGCAGGACCAGGAACATGGCACGCCAGTTCAGGTACTCCGCGATCAGGCCGCCGACGAACCCGCCGTCGGTCATGGGCACGACGACGGCCGCCGCCCACGCCCCGAAGGCGAGCACACCCCGCCGGCCGGGGAACGCGTCGCGGATCACCCCGAGCCCGACCGCCAGCACCAGACCCGCGGCGGCCCCCTGGAGGATCCGGACGCCCAGGAACATCGCCTGCCCGGGCACGACCGATGTCAGCACCGTCCCGACCGCGTACGCGGCCAAGCCCGCGATGAAGACCTTCTTTCGGCCGACGGCGTCGGCGATCCGGCCGGCCGGCAGTACCACCGCCACGAGGGCGAGCTGGTAGTAGTCGCCGATCGATCTCAGGAAATCGGTGTTGCCGTGGAGGTCGGCCGCCAGGATCGGATAGGCGGCCGACAGCATGGACTGGCCGAGCATGACGGCGAACGTCGCGAGCACGACCGCCGACAGTGCGAGGACCGGCACGCCGGGCAGTCCGCGCCGGGGCGAGGTCGCCGGAGCCGCCCAGGGCGCGAACGCCGGGGGCGGCATCCCGGCCGGGACGGCCGGGGGCCACCCGGGCGGCTGGGCCGGCGGCAACTGCTCGGCGGTGACGGCCGATGCTCCGGCCGCGAGGATCGGGGACATCTCCGTCGTGGTGGCCGGCCCCGGGACCGCCCGGCCGAGCAGGCTCAACAGGACGTCGGTCGCCGCCGGGCGGCGGGCCGGATCCTTGTTCAGACAGGCGTTCACGAGTGCGGCGAGAGGCTGCGGCAGCATGCTCACGTCCGCGTCGGCGTGCAGCACCCGGTGCATCACCGCCGGGATGGAGTCCGAGCCGAACGCCGACCGCGCGGTCGCGGCGAACAGGATCGTGCTCCCCCAGGCGAACATGTCGGCGGCCGGCCCGAGCGGCGCGCCCGCCACCTGCTCGGGCGCCATGTACGCCGGGGTGCCGACGACCTGGCTGGTCAGCGTGCCCGGGGTGTCGAGGGCGCGCGCGATGCCGAAGTCGATGACGCGGGGCCCATCCGGGCTCATCAGTACGTTGGGCGGCTTGAAGTCGCGATGCACGATCTTGGCCTCGTGGATCGCGGCCAGCGCCGTGGCCGTGGCGATCGCGAGCCGCATGAGGTCATCGCCGGTCCGCGGCCCGTGCTCGCGAACGAGGTTCTGCAGCGACGGGCCGTCGACGTACTCGCTGACGATGTAGGGGGTGTCGCCTTCGGCATCCGCGTCGAGGACACGCGCGGTGCAGAACCCGGCGACCCGTTCGGCCATCGCCAGCTCGCGTACGAACCGGCGGCGGGCCGCCTCGTCACCGCCCTGCCCGACCCGCAGCAGCTTGACCGCGACCCGCCCGCCGTCGGGAGCGCGCCCGAGGAAGACCACGCCCTGGCCACCCTCGCCCAGCCGGCCGATGAGCTCGTACCGCCCCAGGTGCTGAGGGTCTCCCGGCCGCAATGGATCCGCCATCCGCCTTCACCTTTCACCCGACCCGTCGCATCCCGCCCCGATTCGATCACATTCGGGGTGGTCGATGGTGCTCGTTGGCCGAGCCGTCGGCGTTCGGCGGGTTCACCACGTGGCCGATCGGTGAGAAACCCCGGAGCCGGGCTACCGATGTCTCTTTCCGGTCGTGCTCCAGATGAACGTCGCGGTGCCGGACGCCCCGGAGGAGTCCTTCGCGGTCACGGTGACGGTGCTGGTGCCCGCGTGGCGGGCCCGGCCGGTGATCGTGCCCGACGGGCCGATGGACAGGCCCGCGGGCAGGCCGGCGGCGGTGAAGGTGAGCTTCGCCGCCGCGGTGCTCACGGCGCTGATCGGCAGGGACACCTTGGCGCCCACCCGGCTGCTCATGCCGTGCGGGTTGACGACGATCACCGAGCCGCTGTGGCTCGGCGTTCCGGACACGTTGCTCCGCAGCGCGCTCGTGACGTTGAGCGAGCCGCTCAGCGGCAGGTTGCGCGAGGAGTCGCCGACGAGGATCCGGTACGCGCCGGGCGTGGTCGTCCAGCCGCCGGCCGTGTCGTCCCAGTGCGCCAGGTCGTGGGCGGTCAGGGTGAAGTGGACGGTCTGGCTCTGGCCCGGTTGCAGGTCGACCCGCTGGAAGCCCTTGAGCTGGTGCGGCGGCTCGGCGGCCGAGGCGGGCGCGCCGACGTACAGCTGGGCGACCTCGGTCCCGGCTCGCGTGCCGGTGTTCGTGACCGTGGCCGTCACCGTGGCGCCGCCCGACCCGAGCGCGCCGACCTGGAGGTCGCCGAAGGAGAAGGTCGTGTACGACAGGCCGTACCCGAAGGGGAACAGCGGTGTGATGTTCTGCGCGTCGTACCAGCGGTACCCCACATCGAGCTTCTCGGAGTACTGCACCTGGCTCCCGTTCCCCGGCCACTGGGCGGTCGTGTGCGCGGGCACGTCGGCCAGGCTCGCCGGGAACGTCACCGGCAGCCGGCCGGACGGGTCGACGTCGCCGAACAGGATCGCGGCCAGTGCGTTGCCGACCTCCTGACCGCTGTACCAGCCCTCGATCACCCCCGCGACCTGGTTCAGCCACGGCATGGTCACCGCGGACCCGGTGTGCAGCACCACGACCGTCTTCGGGTTGGCGGCGGCCACCGAGGAGATCAGCTGGTTCTGCTGGCCGGGCAGGTCGATCGAGGTGTTGTCGCTTCCCTCGTTCTGCGGGTACGTCGCGAAGACGATCGGCACGTCGACGGTCTTGGCCAGGGCGACGGCGCGGTCGATGCCGCCGGCGCCGTCGGCCGCCTCGTACTGCACGGTCGCGCCGGAGCCGGCCCGGTTCGTGATCCCGGTGAGCGGTGAGACGGTGCCGGAGGAGGTGACGGTGGCGCTGCCGCCGCCGACGCTCGCCACGCCCGCGCCGCCGTCGGTGCCGATCACCGCGATCTTCTTGGTGGTCGCGGTGGACAGCGGCAGCACGCCGGAGTTCTTGAGCAGGACGGTGCCCTCCTCGGCGATCTGCCGGGCGGTGGCCTTGTGCGCGTCGGTGGTGACGACCGCGCCGGTCGAGCCGGTCTTGGGGTTGTCGAACAGGCCGAAGGCGAACATCGGGGTCAGCACCCGGCCGACCATGGTGTCGAGCGTCGCCTGGCTGACCTGGCCGGAGGCCACGGCCTGGCGGAGGCCGTCGCCGAAGAACGCCGCCCCGGGCATCTCCATCGTCATGCCGGCGTTCGCGGCGGGGGCGGCCGAGTGCAGCGCGCCCCAGTCGGAGGTGACGAAGCCGCCGAAGCCGGCCTGCTGGTAGAGGGCCGTGTTCAGCAGGTATGGGTGCTCGCAGGCGAACGTCCCGTTGACCACGCTGTACGCGCACATCACCGAGGCCGTCGCGCCCTGGGTCACGGCCGCCTGGAAGCCGGGCAGGTAGATCTCCTGGAGCGTCCGGGTGTCGACGATCGCGTTGTCGGACATCCCGTTGCGATAGGTCTCCTGGTTGTAGACCGCGGCGTGCTTCGCCTGGGCCATCACGCCCTGGCTCTGCACACCCTTGATCTGGGCCACGGCCATCTGGCTCGTCAGGTACGGGTCCTCGCTGAAGCTCTCGAAGCCACGGCCCCAGCGCGGGTCGCGGTCGATGTTGAGTGTCGGCCCGAGCGCGACGTCCGCGCCCTTGCCCTTGAACTCGGCTCCGGCCACCACGCCGTACTGCTGTTCCAGCGCGGTGTCGAAGGTCGCGGCGCCGGCCACCGGCGCGGGCAGTTGGGTGACGCCGCCGAGGCCGTCGCCCGGCCCGCCGGGTCCGTCCTCCAGGCCGAGGGCCGGGATGCACAGCGACGGGATCGCGTTGGTGTCGCCGATGTACGGCGAGGTGGCGCCGTTGCCGTGCAGCATCGAGATCTTCTGGTCCTGCGTCATCTGCGCCATCAGCTGCGCGACCCGCTGGGACACCGGCGCGGTCGAGCCCACCCACGGACACGACCCGTCGCCGCCGCCTCCGTCGCCGCCGCCGATCGTGTTGATCGAGAACTCCCACAGCGAGTAGCCGTACTGGGTGGCGCGCGCGGTGCCGTACATCCGCACGTAGCGCCCGGTCCCGGTGACGTTCAGCGTCTGGGTGCCCCCCGCGCCGGTCGTGGTGGAGTAGACCGTCGTCCAGGTGCCGCCGTCGGCGGAGGTCTGGATCTGGAACGCGGTCGCGTACGCGGCCTCCCAGGTCAGCTGTACACCGCAGACCTGCTGCGACGAGCCGAGGTCGACCTGGAGCCACTGCGGGTCGGCGAACGCCGAGGACCAGCGCGTACCCGCGTCGCCGTCGGTCGCCGAGGACGCGGGCGTGCCGGCGTTCTCGGTCGAGGAGGCGGTGGTCGGCCGGCCCTGGGACAGCAGGACCGAGGCGGCGTGGCTCGGGGGCGCGGCGGCGGTCGACACGGCGGCGAGACCGGCGATGGCCACGAGGACCACCAGCACCGACCTCAGCGAATCGAGTGTGCGCCTGGCGGGACGTACGCGCGACATGGGGGCTCCTCGGCCGGCGGGCGGTCACCGGCACATCGAGCAGTGCAGGGCGGGGCGGACGCTCTCCGCGTTGAGAGCGCTCTCAGCGCCAGAGTGACCCCGATCACACGGACCTGTCAAGCTTCGGGTTGACTCGGTCGATGACCGACTTTACGCAGGAAACCTTGACAGAACTCCGCAAGAGATGAATAAGTAACTGCAAAAATCGGACAGAGCGGCCAAGGTCGCCGCGTTGATCGCCAACCGCACGGCCGCCGGGCCGTGGGAACGACCTCATCAACGGCTGAGAGGGATGAAGACGTGAGCATGTCCCGCAGAAGGTTCCTGTCCACCGCGATGGCCGGTTCGGTCGTCGCGGCGGCCGGGCCGCAGATCGTGTCGGCGGCGCTCGGCCCGGCGAGCGCCGCGAGCGGGCCCGGCGACGTCGTCGGCAAGATCACCGTGGGCTACCAGAGCTGGTTCGCCTGCCCCGGCGACGGCGCGCCGATCAACGGCTGGTGGCACTGGAGCCAGGACTGGGGGCGTCCGCCCTCGCCGGGCAACACCGCGATCAAGGCCTGGCCGGACCTGCGGGACTTCACCCACGGCTACCAGACCGCGTACGCGAACCTGAACAACGGGCGGCCCGCGACGCTGTTCTCCTCCTACGACCAGCAGACCGTGGACACGCACTTCGCCTGGATGCGGGACAACGGCTGCGACACGGCCGCCCTGCAGCGCTTCAACCCGACCGGCGGCGAGGGCCCGACCCGCGACGCGATGGCCGCGAAGGTTCGCGCGTCCGCCGAGTCGACCGGCCGGAGGTTCTACATCATGTACGACGTCTCCGGCTGGACGAACATGCAGGCGGAGATCAAGGCCGACTGGACGAACAAGATGAGGGCGCACACGGCCTCGTCCGCGTACGCCCGCCAGAACGGCAGGCCGGTCGTGGGCATCTGGGGCTTCGGCTTCGCCGACGACAACCACCCGTGGAGCGCCGCGGTCTGCCTGGACATCGTCAACTGGTTCAAGGACCAGGGCTGCTACGTCATGGGCGGTGTGCCGACGAACTGGCGCACCGGCGTGAGCGACTCGCGCGCCGGTTACCTCGACGTCTACCACGCCGTCAACATGATCTCGCCGTGGATGGTCGGGCGGATCGGCACCGCCGCCGACTCCGACCGCTTCTACACCGACTTCACCGTGCCGGACCAGGCCGACTGCGACGCCCACGGCATCGACTACCAGCCGTGCGTGCTGCCCGGCGACGTGTCGGCGCGCCAGCGGGCGCACGGCGACTTCATGTGGCGGCAGTTCTACAACATGGTCCGGGCGGGCGTGCAGGGCATCTACATCTCGATGTTCGACGAGTTCAACGAGGGCAACCAGATCGCCAAGACCGCCGAGGACGCCTCCATGGTCCCGTCCGGTTCCGGCTTCTGGGCGCTGGACGAGGACGGTACGGCGTGCTCGTCGGACTACTACCTGCGGCTGACCGCCGACGGCGGCCGCATGCTCAAGGGCCTGCTCGCGCCGACCCCGACCCGGCCGACGCGCCCGGTGCCGTCCGGCGGGAACGGCGGCTCGAACGTCGCGGCGGGCCGGGCCACCGCGGAGAGCAGCCACACCCAGAACTACGGGTCGGGCAACGCGGTGGACGGCGACGCGAGCAGCTACTGGGAGAGCGCGAACAACGCGCTGCCGCAGTGGGTGCAGGTGGACCTGGGCGCGGCGGCGAGCGTCGGCCGCGTCGTGCTGCGGCTGCCGCCGTCGTGGGGTGCGCGCACCCAGACGCTGTCGATCCAGGGCAGCGGCGACGGCTCGTCGTTCACGACGCTGAGCGGCTCCGCCGGCCGCGTCTTCGACCCGGCCTCGGGCAACGCGGTGACGATCACCTTCACGCCGTCCGGCGTCCGGTACGTCCGTGTGAACGTCACCGCCAACACCGGCTGGCCGGCCGCCCAGCTCTCCGAGCTGGAGGTGTACGCGACCTGAGCACGGCCGCGGCCGGTCAGCGTTCGCGCTCGCCGGCGGAACGGATCGCGTCGCGGACCGTGCGCCAGGCGGCGAACAACTCGTCGTAGCGCGCGCCGCGCCGCGGGTCGGGTTCGTAGCGGCGTGCGTCCGGGGCGAGGGCTCGGTTGTTGGCCCGCACGTCGGGGTACTCCCGCGCCCCGACGAGGGCG
>NZ_JBHLZP010000411.1:0-7231 GCF_042429965.1 Actinoallomurus acaciae | reverse complement strand
GCGCAGCGACCGGATGGTCCGGCGCGGGGTGGCGCCGCGAAGCCGCGCGCGCCGCCACAGCCGGTAGAGCAGCCCGGCGGTCTGCTGGTCGCGGTCGAGCACGGTCACGTCGATGGTGCGGCCGTCGGCGAGCGTGGCGCCGTAGCTGCGGAACTCGTCGTGGTCTTCGGAGGTCCGGGCGGCGCGGACCGGCTCCAGGCCGACCCGCCGCAGCGCCGTCATCACCGCGTGGCCCGGTGGCCGCGTGTTGGGCGAGCCGGCCGCGTACAGGGTGCCGTACCCGACGGCGCGCCCGATGAGGTAGGTCGTGACGAGCGCGAGCGGCGTGATGGCGCCGGCGGTGAGCGAGGCGATCGCGTCCAGGCCGACGACCGTCCAGGTCACGGCCTGCCAGCGCGTACGGCCGGACAGCCGTACGGCGGTGACGTAGGCGATGACCGGGGTGATGTCGATGTGCGCCGGGCCGGGGAACCAGCCGCCGTGCCGCTTCCACGTGAGGTACCACGCGAGGTCGCGCATGCCTGCGGCGGTGACCCAGGAGTCCACCGCCAGCGACACGCCGAGAGCCAGGACCGCGGCGAGCACGCCGATCGCGATGCGCAGGCCGTCGCGGTGGATGACGCGCTCGACGCCGAACGCGACCGGCACGGCGAGCACGACGATGCCGGAGGCGAGCCCGGCCAGGGTGAGGATCAGATGCGGCGCCTGCTCGGTGCCGTGCGTGATGTCGGAGGACAGACCGGTGGTCGTCTGGCGGGCCACGTGGGCGAGCCCGAGGATCAGCCCGATGACGCCGACGGACACCAGGAACCGGAAGGCGTCGGCGGTCCGGCGGATACGGGCCGGCAGCGAGGGCTCCTCGACCAGGGGGTCGGTCGCCGCGCCGCTCGGGACTTCGCCGCGTGGCCGCGTCAGCATGTCACCGTCGTGCGGCCGGTCGGGGGATTCGTTAGCGGGCACGAGGTGAATCTTCCCAGCCCGGCAGCTCGGTTATCGGCGGGATGTCCCCCTGCGTGGGTTCGTCCGCGTTCGTACGGCGGGGCGTCAGATGCCGAGCCGGGCGGCGATGCCATCGAGTACGCACTTGAGGCCGAACTCGAACTGCCACTCGGCGTCGTCCTCGTTCGATCCGTCGATGATGTAGCGGCTCAGCGCGGGGAAGCGGCCCGACTCCAGCATCCACCGCACCCACGGCAGGAACGCCATCCGCGCGTCGTCGTCGGACTTCCAGTCGTTGCGCTCCAGGACCTCCCGCTGGGCGATCTCGGCGGAGACGGCGCCGCGCGTGAAGGAGTTCACCGTGCCGAACACCGCCATCATCGCGTCGACGTCGAGGCCGAGGCCCTCGACGGAGGTGAGCGCCTGTTCGATGAGCGTCGCGTTGTTGGGGGACAGCGTGGCCGGGACACGGGCGTGGGCCTGGATCGTCCACGGGTGACGCAGGCTGAGCCCGCGGTACTGGCGGGCGTACGCGTCGGCGACCTCGCGCCAGTCTCCGTCGGGCAGGATGACCTCGGCCGCGACCGTGTCGAGCATCAGCTCATAGATCTCGTCCTTGCCGGTGACGTAGCGGTACAGGCCCATGGTGGCGACGCCCAGGCGTTCGGCGAGGCGCCGCATGGACACGGCGCTCAGCCCCTCGGCGTCGGCGATCTCGACGGCGGCGACGGCGATCTGCTGATGCGTCAGGGCCGGGCGCGGACCGCGGGTGGAGCCTTCGAGACGCTCCCAGAGCGTCGGCTTGAGACGGCCCTCGGC
The DNA here is from genome assembly GCF_042429965.1 of Actinoallomurus acaciae. Lineage (NCBI taxonomy): Bacteria > Bacillati > Actinomycetota > Actinomycetes > Streptosporangiales > Thermomonosporaceae > Actinoallomurus > Actinoallomurus acaciae. The sequence goes on along the minus strand of NZ_JBHLZP010000411.1, from coordinate 5,473 downwards.
CCGCTGGGTCTCGAACTCCGTGACGGCCTTGCGGAAACCCTCGAGCCGCTGGTCGTACGCGGAGTCCTTCGCGTCAGTCAATTCCGCCCTCCCACGAGTACAACGTAGCGGCTTGTACAACGTACGCAGTTGAGCGTACGTTGTACACACACAGAGTACGCCGTACGCAATCAAGATGAGGGAACCTGAGATGACGAGTTCGGAGTCGGCCGTCTGGGCCGAGGGGCTGCGCAAGCGGTTCGGCCGGACGGAGGCGCTGCGCGGGGTCGACCTGGAGGTGCCGAAGGGCGCCGTCTTCGGCCTGCTCGGCCCGAACGGTGCGGGCAAGACCACGACCGTGCGGATCCTGTCGACGCTCACGCTGCCCGACGCCGGGCAGGCGCGGGTCGCCGGGTACGACGTGGTCCGCGACGCGGACGAGGTGCGCTACCGCATCGGCCTGGCCGGCCAGCACGCCTCGATGGACGAGAAGCTCAGCGGGCGGGACAACCTGCGGCTGTTCGGCCGCCTGTACCACCTGTCGCCGAAGGCCGCCCGGCGGCGCGCGGACGAGCTGCTGGAGCGGTTCGGCCTCGCGGACGCGGGGGACCGCTACGTCAAGACCTACTCCGGCGGCATGCGCCGCCGGATCGACCTGATCTCCAGCCTGATCACCGCGCCGCCGGTGCTCTTCCTGGACGAGCCGACGACCGGGCTGGACCCGCGCAGCCGCGGCGAGATCTGGGAGACCATCCGCGAGCTGGTCGCCGACGGCACGACCGTGCTGCTGACCACGCAGTACCTCGACGAGGCCGACCAGCTCGCCGACCGGGTCGCGGTCGTCGACCAGGGGCGGGTGATCGCGTCGGGCACGCCGGACGAGCTGAAGGCCGAGATCGGCAGCCGCGTCGACGTCGTCGTGTCCGGCACCGACGTGCTAGGCGACGCCGTCGCCGTGCTCTCCCGGATCGGCGAGCCGGACGCCGACCCGGAGTCCCGCCGGGTGAGCGTCCCCGTCTCCGCGGGCTCCGTCACCCTGCCCGCCGTCGTGCGGGAGCTGGACCGCGCCGGCGTCGGGGTCGAGGACGTCGCGCTGAGGCGCCCCACCCTCGATGAGGTGTTCCTCCGCCTGACCGGCAGGCCCGAAGAGACCGAAGAGAAGGTGAGCGTCTGATGGCCCTCCACGCCCCCACCGCGCCGACCGGCCGCCTGGTCCGGCTCCGCTGGACCCTCACCGACGGCGTCACCCTGGTGTGGCGCAACCTCGTCCAGCTCAAGTCCCAGCCCGGGGAGCTGGTCGGCGCGCTGGTCTTCCCCGCGATCCTGATCGTGCTGTTCGGCTACGTCTTCGGCAGCGCGATCAAGGTCCCCGGCGGCGGCAACTACCGGGAGTACCTCATGCCCGGCCTGTTCGCGATGACCACGATGACCAGCTTCATGACCACGATGGTCGCGGTGGCCACCGACGCCTCCAAAGGGGTCATGGACCGGTTCCGCTCGATGCCGATGGCCCGGTCGGCGGTGCCGTTCGGCCAGGTCGGCGGCGACATTATCGTCGGCCTCGCCGGCATGGTCATCATGATCGGCTGCGGGCTGGCCGTCGGCTGGCGGATCCATGAGGGGTTGCCGCGGGCGCTCGCGGCCTTCGGCCTGCTCATCTTCCTGCGGTACGCGCTCTCGTGGGCCGGGGTGCTCTGCGGCCTGCTGGTGAAGAACGAGGAGACCGCCGACCAGATGGTCCCCCTGATCTTCCCGGTGTCGATGCTGTCGAACTCCTTCGTGCCGACGGCGGGCATGCCGGACTGGCTGCGGGCGATCTCCGACTGGAACCCGGTCAGCGCGATGGTCGCCGCCTGCCGCGGCCTCTTCGGCAACCCGGGCGTCGTCACGGCGCACGCCGCCCTGCCGCTGCGGCACCCGGTCGCGGCGACGCTGATCTGGTCCGGCGTGCTACTCGTGATCTTCGTCCCGTTGACCGTCCGCCGCTTCCGCACCCTGAACCGCTGACCTTTACGGTCGGAACGGCCCGCGCTTAACGTCGTGGCAATAAGCCTCCGGTAGGGTGGAGATCGCCGTCGAACCCGTGCGGGAGAGACCCCGGTGCAGCCAGCGCAGGGGCGCCGAAGGAGCAAACCTCCCCGGAACCTCTCAGGCAAAAGGACCGCACGGGCGAGGCACCTCTGGAAAGCGGGACCCGGAGGCCGCACCGCCGGCCGCCGATCCTCACCGAAGGTGCAAGCCGCGCTCGCCGCGGTGAAGCTCTCAGGTTCAGGTGACAGAGGGGGAGACCCACCATCGGGCATGCCCGGTGGTGCTCGCGCCCCGACCCGCCTGGAGGCTTGCCATGACCGAGCGCAGCGACGGAATCGAAGACACGGCCCGGGTGGTCACACCCTCCGAAAGGCCCATGACCGAGGTTCCGTTCGCCGCCCGCCACATCGGACCCTCACCGGCCGAACGCGCCTCGATGGCCGAGGCCGCCGGGTACGACGGTGTCGGCGCGCTCGTGGACGCGGCCGTGCCCGCCCGGATCCGCACCGACCGCCCGCTCGACCTGCCGCCCGCGCTCAGCGAGGTGGAGGCGCTGGCGCGGCTGCGTGAGCTGGCCGCCCGCAACCAGGTCCTCACCTCGATGATCGGTCTCGGCTACCACGGCACGATCACCCCGGGCGTGATCCTGCGCAACGTCCTGGAGAACCCCGGCTGGTACACCGCCTACACGCCGTACCAGCCGGAGATCTCCCAGGGGCGGCTCGAGGCGCTGCTGAACTTCCAGACGATGGTGAGCGACCTGACCGGGCTGCCGGTCGCGAACGCCTCGCTGCTGGACGAGGGCACCGCCGCCGCCGAGGCGATGACGCTGGCGCACCGCGTCGCGCCGCGGGGGAGCGGCGACGCCTTCCTCGTCGACGCCGACGTCCTGCCGCAGACCGCCGAGGTGATCCGCACCCGGGCGGTGCCGCTGGGCATCGAGGTCGTCGTCGCCGACACGTCCGCGGGACTGCCGGAGGGCGACTTCTTCGGCGTGCTGCTGCAGTACCCGGGCGCGAGCGGCGCGGTACGCGACCTGTCGCCCCTCACCGAGGCGGCGCACGGACGCGGTGCCCAGGTCGTGGTCGCCGCCGACCTGCTCGCCCTGACGCTGCTCCGGCCGCCGGGGGAGTCCGGCGCCGACATCGCGGTCGGCACCACGCAGCGCTTCGGCGTGCCGTACGGCTTCGGCGGCCCGCACGCCGGCTACATGTCGGTGCGCGACGGCATCCAGCGCCAGCTTCCCGGACGGCTCGTCGGCGTCTCGCTCGACGCCGACGGCGGTCAGGCGTACCGGCTCGCGCTGCAGACCCGTGAGCAGCACATCCGCCGCGAGAAGGCCACCAGCAACATCTGCACCGCCCAGGTGCTGCTCGCCGTGATGGCGAGCATGTACGCCGTCTACCACGGCCCCGAGGGCCTGACGGGCATCGCCGAGCGGGTCCACGAGCGCGCGACCCTGCTGCGCGGCGGCCTGGGCGCCCTGGGCGTCGAGGTCGTGCACGACGCCTTCTTCGACACCGTCCTCGCACGTGTTCCGGGCCGCGCACGCGCGGTCGTGAACGCCGCGCTGGAGGGTGGCGTCAACCTCCGTCTCGTCGACGACGACCACGTCGGCATCGCCTGCGACGAGACGACCACCCAGGAGCACGTCGCCGCCGTGTGGCGGGCGTTCGGGCTGAAGGAGGAGCGCCTCGGCCTCTTCCGGCACGAGGCGATCCCGCCGGAGCTGCGCCGCGAGAGCGGGTTCCTCACCCACCCGGTGTTCCACGCGCACCGGTCGGAGACGGCGATGCTGCGTTACCTGCGCCGCCTCCAGGACAAGGACATCGCGCTGGACCGCTCCATGATCCCGCTCGGCTCCTGCACGATGAAGCTGAACGCCACGGCCGAGATGGAGCCGATCACCTGGCCGGAGTTCGCGCAGATCCACCCGTTCGCCCCGCTGGAGCAGGCGCGGGGGTACGTCGATCTGATCGGCGAGCTCGAGTCGTGGCTGGCCGAGATCACCGGGTACGCCAAGGTGTCGGTGCAGCCCAACGCCGGCTCGCAGGGGGAGCTGGCCGGCCTGCTCGCCGTGCACGGTTACCACGCCTCACGCGGCGAGAGCCACCGGAACGTCTGCCTGATCCCGTCCTCGGCGCACGGCACGAACGCCGCCAGCGCGGTGATGGCCGGGATGCGGGTGGTCGTGGTGAAGAGCACCGACAGCGGCGACATCGACCTCGACGACCTGCACGCCAAGATCGACAAGTACCGCGACGACCTCGCCGCGATCATGGTGACGTACCCCTCGACGCACGGCATCTACGAGGAGACGATCACCGAGGTCTGCGAGAGCGTGCACGAGGCGGGCGGCCAGGTCTACGTCGACGGCGCCAACCTCAACGCCCTCGTCGGGCTGGCGCGCCTCGGGGAGTTCGGCGCCGACGTGTCGCACCTGAACCTCCACAAGACCTTCTGCATCCCGCACGGCGGCGGGGGGCCGGGCGTCGGCCCGGTGGGCGTGCGCGAGCACCTCGTGCCGTTCCTGCCCAACCACCCGCTGCGGCCCGAGGCCGGTCCGGAGACGGGCAGCGGTCCGATCTCGGCGGCCCCGTGGGGCTCGGCGGGCATCCTGCCGATCTCGTGGACCTACATCGCGATGATGGGCGCCGACGGGCTGCGCGAGGCGACCGAGGTGGCGGTGCTGGCCGCCAACTACGTCGCCAAGCGGCTCGACGGCCACTACCCGGTGCTCTTCACCGGCCGGGGCGGCCTCGTCGCCCACGAGTGCATCATCGACATCCGGAAGATCACCAAGGAGACCAAGGTCACCGCCGAGGACGTCGCCAAGCGGCTCATCGACTACGGCATCCACGCCCCGACCCTCGCCTTCCCGGTGGCGGGCACGCTGATGGTCGAGCCGACCGAGAGCGAGGACCGCGCCGAACTCGACCGCTTCTGCGACGCGTTGATCGAGATCCGGCGGGAGATCGAGCGGGTGGCCTCCGGCGACTACGACGCCGACGACAACCCGCTCAAGAACGCCCCGCACACGGCGGCCTCGCTGCTGACCACCCACTGGAAGCACTCCTACACCCGCGAGGAGGCGGCCTTCCCGCTCCCGTCGCTGCGGGAGAACAAGTACTGGCCGCCGGTGCGCCGCATCGACCAGGCCTACGGCGACCGCAACCTCGTCTGCGCCTGCCCGCCGCCGGAGGCCTTCGAGTCCTGAGCCGTACGGGCGCCCGGGACGGCATCCACCCCGGGCGCTCAGGCCGGTCAGACGCTAGATCGTTGATGGGAAATGTGTGGGCTGGTGGTTAGTGGTCGTAGGCGGTCAGTGATCGTTTGATGGGTGCGCCGATGAGCCAGTTGTGCCAGATCGCGGTGTTGAGGGCCAGAATTCGCTGGGATGTTCGTGTCCATAGGCCTTCGGTGGTGCGGGCGTTGTGGCGTTCGAGGCCGAGCTGGTTCTTCA
>NZ_JBHLZP010000410.1:0-7237 GCF_042429965.1 Actinoallomurus acaciae | reverse complement strand
CCGGCCGTCCTCGACGACGGCCACCGCGATCGGAGCGTGGGTGTGGTTGGGCGTGCAGACGACGACCGCGTCGGCCTCGGGGCTCGCGAGCGCCTCGTCCAGGTCGGTCCACCAGGGAACGCCGCCGTTCGCACGCGCGGCCGTGGCCGCGCGGCCCGCGTCGACGTCGACGATGCCGACGAGGCGCGACCGCGGGTCGGCGTGGATCGCCGCGGTGTGCTGTTCGGCGATGAAGCCCACGCCCACGACCAGCACGCCGATCGACGCGGAATGATGTTCCATGTGAAGCGATCCTGAAGCGACCCGGCGCGGGCTGTCAAGGGGGGTGCCGGAGGATGAGGACGAGGTCACACGCTGGGCGAACCCTTGACATGGAATGACTTTCCATGAAGTCTGCGGATGGAACACGGCCGCGGCCAGGTGCCCGCCGCGACGGTGGCCACGCACGTGCCGGGCACCTCGACTTGGGGGCCTGTCCATGACACCCGCGGACCTCACCGGCGACACCTCGACCGGCGCCAAGCTGCTCACCGCCGCCCGGGACGTGATCCCCGGCGGCGTCAACTCGGCGACACGTCTGGTCGGCGCGCCGTACGTCCTCACCGATGCCGCCGGCGCGTACGTGACCGACGCCGACGGCCGCCGCTACCTCGACTACCACGCCGCGTTCGGCGCGATCCTGCTCGGGCACAACGCCCCCGAGGTGAACGACGCCGTACGCCGGGCCGTCGGCGGCATCGACCTCGTCGGCTGGGGCGTGACCGAGCCGGAGATCGAGCTGGCGCGGCTGGTGGTGGAGACGATCCCGTCCGCCGAGCAGATGATCTCCGCGATGAGCGGCAGCGAGGCGGTCGCGCAGGCCGTCCGGCTGGCCCGCGCCGTCACCGACCGGCCGCTGATCCTGAAGTTCCAGGGCGGCTTCCACGGCTGGCAGGACGCGGTCGCGCGCAACGTCATCTCCGCGCCCGGCCGGGCGTACGGGCGCGACCCACTCTCGCGCGGCATCCTCGAGGACGCGATCGACGCGACCGTCATCGCCGAGTTCAACGACCTGGACTCCGTGCGCGAGCTGTACGAGCGGTACCCCGAGCGCATCGCGGCGGTGATCCTGGAGCCGATCCCGCACAACGTGGGCGCGCTCATGCCGGAGACCGCCTTCCTCCAGGGGCTCCGGACGATCACCGCCGAGCAGGGGTCGCTGCTCATCTTCGACGAGGTCATCACCGGGTTCCGGCACGCGCTGGGCGGCTACCAGCAGATCTGCGGCGTCCGTCCCGACCTGACCACGTTCGGCAAGGCGATGGGCAACGGTTATCCGATCGCCGGGCTGGCCGGGCCGCGCACCCTCATGGAACGGTTCAGCTCCGCGGGCGGCGACGTGCTGCTGGCCGGCACGTTCAACGGCAACGCGGTGTCCTCGGCGGCCGGCATCGCCACCATCACGTACCTGCGCGACCACCCGGACTTCTACGAGCGCACGCACGCGCTCGGCGACCGGATGCGCACGGGGCTGGGCGCGATCGCGTCGGAGCTCGGCGTCCCCGCGGTGCCGGCCGGCTTCGGCGGCGTCTTCGCCCTCTACTTCACCGAGGGCCCGATCCGCGGCTACCGCGACCTGCTGCGCGACAACGACGAGGCGTACGTGGCCTTCCACCGCCGCATGACCGACCGCGGCTTCTTGATGCTGCCGCTGGCGCTCAAGCGGAACCACATCTCCGCCGCCCACACGGAGGAGGACGTCGACCGCACACTGGAGGCCGCCCGCGAGGTGCTGCGAGGCATCCGCGACGACGGCCTGCTGGGCTGAGCGGCCGATAGCGGTCACCTGGTCCGTATTGTCCTGCCGGGACTGATCAACACATACTTCGCACCGCTCCATAACGAAGAGTCAAGGCGGGTAGCGTGCGCAGTCCTCTCTCAGTCTCCCGGCACTCCCACCGCGCGATCGCGCTGGCGGCCGTCCCCGTGCTCATCGGCGTCGCGGCCACCTCCGCCGGTACCGCGTCGGCGGGCACCGAGGCGGCTCGTCCGAGTCAGGCCGGCGGGTGGGTGACGACCTGGAGCGGCTCGGCCATGTCACCCACGCCGCTGGCGTCGTCGGTGCAGTCCCTGGACGACCAGACGGTGCGCGACATCGTCTACACGAGCGCGGGCGGGGACGCCGTGCGGATCAGGGTCACCAACGCGTTCGGCGACGCGCCGCTGACCGTCCGCTCGGCGACCGTCGCCCGCCAGTTGCGCGGCGCGGACCTCGATCCGGCCACGACGCACCGGCTGACGTTCGGCGGCGGACCGTCCGTCGTGGTGCCGAAGGGCGGGTCGGTGCTCAGCGACCCGATCCGGATGCCGGTGCCGGCGCTGAGCTCGCTCGCCGTCAGCCTGTACGCGCCGGGGTCGGTCGCGCAGGCCACGTATCACCAGTACTCCCAGACGACGAACTACCTCGCGAGCGGCGACCATGCCGCCGACGCCGACGGTACGGCGTTCGCGACGACGGTGAGCACCTGGTTCCTGCTCGACGCCGTCCAGGTCCGCTCGCACGCTCGCGGCACGATCGTCGCGGTCGGCGACTCGATCACCGAGGTTCAGCAGCAGCGGGACGACAACAGCCGCTGGCCGAACTTCCTGGCCCGTTCGCTCGCCGCCCGGTACGGGACGAAGGCGCCGGCCGTGGCCAACGAGGGCATCTCCGGCAACCGAGTGCTGTCCCCCTCCTCCTGCTACGGCGCCGCGCTGGTCACCCGCCTGGACCGCGACGTGTTCAGCCAGCCCGGCGTACGCGACGCGGTTCTTCTCGAGGGCGTCAACGACCTGGGCTTCAGCCAGGAGCCGGACACCGGCTGCTTCACGCCGAACACCGACGTCACCCCGCAGGACCTCATCGGCGCGTACCAGCGGATCGCCGCCGCCGCGCACGCCCACGGCGTCCGGATCCTCATCGGCACGCTGACGCCGGCCGAGGGCTACTCGTACTGGAGCGCGACGGCGGAGGGCAAACGGCAGGCCGTCAACGCCTGGATCCGCGGGAACCACGTCTACGACGGCGTGATCGATTTCGACGCGTCGATGCGCTATCCCGGGCATCCCGAACTGCTCGACCCCCGGTACGACAGCGGTGACCACCTGCACCCGAACGCCGCCGGCCGGCAGGCGATGGCCGACGCCGTCGAACACGCCCTCGGGCGGTGACCCTCATCCCGGGAACGTCCGGGCGGCCGCCGTGAACCGGCCGGCGTCATCCAGCCAGGGATAGTGGCCCGCTCCCGGCTGAATGACGACCTCGGAACGGGGGAACAGCGCCGCGTATTCGACCACGGCCTTCGGCGGGGTGTTCAGGTCGGTCTCCCCGCCGAGCAGCAGCACCGGCCCGTCGAACGCGGCGAGCGCCGCGCGAGTCGCGGGCGGGGCGAAGGCACCCGCGGCGCCGAAGGCGGCCGCCACCTCCTCGTTTCGTTCGGCGTCCGCGGCCGCGCTGTGCGCCTGCGCCGCCGCGTCCCAGCGCCCGTAGAAGAAGGGGTCGATCGCCTTCCAGTCCTCGCCGGTGGGGTTGCCGGCCACGACTGCCTCCAGAGCCGAGAAGGCCGCGGTGAACCAGGGCTCGCCCTCGCGGAGCCGCGCGATCTCCAGCCGGTCCTCTCCGGTGACCTCGATGCCGACGGCCCGGGTGCTCGGAGTGATCAGCGCGAGCCCGCCGACGCGTTCGGGGAGCCGGGCCGCGTACAGCGCCGCGAGATTCGCTCCGGCACTGTGCGCGAGCAGATCCACCCGGTCGAGACCGAGGTGCTCGCGCAGCGCCTCGACGTCATCGACAAGCCGGTCGCAGCGGTAGGAGGCGGCATCCTCCGGTGTCGCGGACCGTCCGGTGCCCCGAAGGTCCACCATGATCAGCTGCCGATGCGCCGACAGGCCGCCGAGCTCGCCGAGGTAGGCCGAGCCGAGCATCGGGCCGCCCGGCAGGCAGACCAGCGGGCCACCCGCTCCGAACACGTGGTAGGCGAGATCGGTCCCATCATGTGCGGAGAAGGTAGGCATGGCCGAGATTCTGTCAGCGGCGTTCCTAGGCGGACAGCCCACCGGCGCGAACGAGCGGCAGCCCCGCCACGACGGTCGGCGCATGGCCTGCCAGGCGGCACGGCGCACTTCCGGCCCTCGTTCGTGCCGCTGATCGACGGCGGTGCGATCCTGGTCCCCGGCCCCGACGGTGATGCCCTTCGCACGGGCGGGCGGGAGAACGGCATGACGGAGACACCTCGTGCTCCCCGGGCGCTGGTCCCGTGGGCGCACGTCGCCGACCTGATGGGCGGCTGGCCGGACGACCTGCCGGTCGCGGTCTACGACGGCACCGGTGAGCCGCCCACGGACCTGTCCGCCGTGCGGTTCTACGTGCTGCCGTACGCCAGGCCCGGCGCCGCCGCCCTGCTGGCGCGGATGCCGGCGCTGGAGGCGGTGCAGAGCCTCAGCGCCGGAGTCGAGAACCTGCTTCCGCACCTTCCGGCCGGCGTGGTGCTGTGCAACGGGCGCGGCCTGCACGACGCGAGCGTCGCCGAGCACGCGCTGAGCCTGATCCTCGCCATGCGGCGCGACATCCCGCACTGGGTGCGCCGGCAGGACGACCATCGCTGGGCGCCGCACTTCACCCGCTCACTGGCCGGCTCCCGCGCCCTGCTCATCGGGTACGGATCGATCGGCGTCGCGATCGAGGCACGTCTGCTGCCGTTCGAGGTGGAGGTCGTACGGGTCGCGCGCCGGGCCCGCCCGGGCGTGCACGGCATCGGCGAACTGCCCGGCCTGCTCCCGGCCGCGGACCTCGTCATCCTCACCCTGCCACAGACCAGCACGACCACCGGGCTGCTCGGGGCCGAGCGGCTCGCCGCGCTGCCGGACGGCGCGCTGGTGGTCAACGTCGGCCGGGGCGGCACCATCGACACCGGCGCGCTGCTGGAGCAGACCGCGTCGGGCCGGCTGTACGCGGCGCTGGACGTGGTCGACCCGGAGCCGCTCCCGGCCGACCATCCCCTGTGGGCGGTCCCCAACGTGCTGATCACCCCGCACGTCGCGGGCGGTTCGGCGACGTTCTACCCGCGCGCCGAACGCCTGATCGCCGAGCAGCTGCGCCGCTTCGCCGAAGGCCGCCCACTGCTCAACCTGGTCGACCGGAACGGCACGTAGCCCGACGAACGGGTGCTCATCGGGCGCGTGGCCGCGTTAAACTCCTGAGCTGCGCTTCCGGACCGCGAAGGACCCGCCATCGCCGACCGCGAACCTCTCCCGAGAAGAATCAACGCCACCGCGCCGAACGATGCGCGGATGTATGACTATGCCCTCGGCGGCAAGGACAACTACTCCGCCGACCGGGTCGCCTCGGAGCGGGTCGTCGCCGCACTCCCCACCGCCATCAACGCGGTACGCGAGAACCGCCAGTTCATGCGGCGGGCCGTACGCCACATGCTCTCCCTCGGAATCCGGCAGTTCCTCGACCTCGGCTGCGGGCTGCCCGGGCGCGGCAATGTGCACGAGCTCGTGCACGAGAAGGACCCGGAGGCCACGGTCGTCTACATCGACAACGACCCGGTTCCCGTCACCCACTTCCAGGCGCTCCTGTCCAGCTCCACCACCGCGACGGCGATTCACGCGGACATCCGGCGCCCGGACGAGATCCTGTCCGACCCGGACGTCACGCGCCTGATCGATTTCAGCCGGCCCGTCGGGGTGCTGATGGTGGCCGTCCTGCACTACATCGTCGACGCGGACGATCCGGCCGGGATCGTGGCCGCGTTCAGCGAGCCCCTGGTCCCCGGCAGTCACCTGGCGATCTGCCACTTCACCTCGGAAGGATGGGGCCCGGAGGACCTGGACTTCCTGAACGGCCTGGCCGAGGGCGCCGGAGTGCCGGTGGTGCTGCGCGATCGAAAGCAGATCACGGCCCTGCTCGGCGGGCTCGACCTCATCGAGCCCGGGCTGGTCCTCCCTCCGCGGTGGCGGCCCGACCGGCCGGCTCGAGCCCCTTCGGGATGGCTGCTCGCCGGCATGAGCCGCAAGGGCTGAAGCGCGGGATGCCGCCCGGGGGCGACGGTGTTGTCGGGACGTGACGTCAAGCATCGTCTCTGCTCTCGAGCCCCGGCCCGCCGAAACGCAGGCCCGGCCGGTCGGCGTGGTCGTGATCGGCGCCGGGCAGGCCGGCCTCTCGGCCGCCCATCACCTGCGCCGCCGGGGCTTCGTCCCGGCGGCCGTCCCCCGTGGCGGCCGGAGCCTGGCGGAGAGCCGGGGATTCGTGGTCCTGGACGGCGAGACGGGTCCCGGCGGCGCGTGGCGGCACCGCTGGCGTTCGCTGCGGATGGCGACGGTGAACGGCATCTACGATCTGCCGGGAATGGCGCGGCCGGAGCCGGACCCGTGCGAGCCGAGCGCCGATGCGCTGCCGAGGTACTTCGCCGACTATGAGGCGAGGCAGGAGCTACCGGTGCTGAGGCCGGTCAGGGTCGGTGCCGTACGCCGGGCCGGCGACGACCCGCACGGCCGGCTGCTCGTGGAGACGAGCGCGGGGTCGTGGTCGGCCCGTGCGGTCGTCAACGCGACGGGGACGTGGACGAAGCCGTTCTGGCCGTACTATCCGGGGCGGTTCGAGTTCGCCGGGCGGCAGCTGCACGTGGCCGACTATGTGTCGGCCGAGGAGTTCACCGGCCGGCACGTGCTGGTGGTGGGCGGCGGTGTCTCGGCCGTGCAGCTGCTCGTCGAGATCTCCCAGGTCGCCACGACGACGTGGTTCACCCGGCGCGCGCCGGTCTGGATCGACGAGCCGTTCGACCGCCGGGAGTTCGGCCGCGCCGCCGTCGCACGCGTGCGGGAGCGGGTACGGCAGGGCCTGCCGCCGGGAAGCGTCGTGTCCGCGACCGGTCTGGTGTGGACGCCGGCGCTGCGTGCCGCCGCGGCCCGCGGTGAGCTGGAACGGCATCCGATGTTCACCCGCATCGAACGCACCGGGGTACGGCTCGCCGACGGCGGCTTCCAGCGGGCGGACGCGATCCTCTGGGCGACCGGCTTCCGGGCGGCGCTGGATCACCTCGCCCCGCTGGGGCTGCGCGGGCCTGGCGGCGGCATCGTCATGGACGGGACGGCGGTGGCCGCCGAGCCGCGCGTGCACCTGATCGGCTACGGACCGTCCGCCTCGACGGTCGGCGCCAACCGCGCCGGCCGCGACGCGGCGAACAGCCTGGCCGGGCTGCTGAGCGTCGGCAAC
>NZ_JBHLZP010000409.1:0-7261 GCF_042429965.1 Actinoallomurus acaciae | reverse complement strand
GTCGCGCGCCCGCCCACCTCCTGCTGATCGCCTCCGCCGCGATCATGCTTCTCGTCGGCTCCCTCGTGGCCGGCACCCCGCTCACGGCCGGCGCGTCCGGCACCGCCAAGGCCGCCGCGTGCGGCGGGAGCAACGCCGCGCTGAACCGGCCGGCGACCGCCTCCTCCACGGAGAACTCCGGCACCCCCGCGTCGGCCGCCGTGGACGGCAACACCGGCACCCGCTGGTCCAGCGCCTTCAGCGACCCGCAGTGGCTCCAGGTGGACCTCGGCTCCTCCCAGCAGATCTGCCAGGTCACGCTCACCTGGGAGGCGGCCTACGCCAAGGCCTTCCAGATCCAGGTCTCCGACAACGCGTCCGCCTGGACCACCGTCTACAGCACCACGACCGGCACCGGCGGCACCCAGACGCTGAACGTCAGCGGCACCGGCCGCTACATCCGGATCTACGGCACCACGCGCAGCACCCAGTACGGCTACTCGCTGTGGGAGTTCGCGGTCTACTCCGGGACCACCACGACGCCGCCGCCGGACTCGTTCTGGGGCGACACCAGTGGCATCCCGGCCGCGCACAACGTCCTCGAACTGAAGATCCTCAACCGGACCAACGGCAAGTACCCCGACAGCCAGGTCTACTGGAGCTTCAACGGGCAGACGCACTCGATCGCCGACCAGCCCTACTTCGACATGCCCGCCAACTCCGCCGGCCGGATGTACTTCTACCTCGGCTCGCCGGACAGCCAGTACCGGGACTTCATCGAGTTCACCGTCGGGCCGGACGTCTTCAACGGCAACACGACGCGCGTCGACGGCTTCGGCCTGAAGCTGGCCATGCGGCTGCACGCCCATGACGGCTACGACACACAGGTCGGCGAGGACCAGGCGACGTTCGCCGAGGACCGGTCCGCGACGTTCCAGCGGTTCCAGAACGAGGTCCCGGCCGAGTTCAAGCACCTGGCGACCGTGCAGGCGCCGTACTACATCCCGGCGCCCGGCAGCGACAGCGCGTTCCGCACGGGCGGGCAGTACGCGAACTACTTCACGAGCTACGCGCAGGCGAACGGCGCGAACGAGCCCACGTCCAACGTGTTCGGATGCGCGGGCTCGCTGGCCGGCAACCCGGACCTGTGCGCCGCGCTCAACCGGCACGTCGCCGGGCAGTCGCAGCAGTCGGACCCGAGCCAGTACTACAAGGCGGCCCCGGCCAACTACTACGCCAGGTTCTGGCACGACCACGCGATCGACCACCTGGCCTACGGCTTCCCCTACGACGACGTCGCCGGCCAGTCCTCGTTCATCTCCCACGGCGACCCGCAGTACCTGCTCGTCGCCGTCGGCTGGTGAGCCACCCCCGACCACGCTCCACCGGAAGTCGACCGTCACCCCCCCGCCGAGAGGGGGCCGTACGGGTGGGTCTGTACGGCCCCCGCAAAGGAGCACATCGTGTCATTCGATCGGCAAGACAGGCATCTCCGCGCCTCCTGGGCGCGCCGGCTCAAGGTGGGAGCCGGCGCCCTCATCCTCGCCATCGGCGTGATCACACCCGCCACCGCCGCCGCGAGCGCGCCCGGCGGGGCGGCCCCCGCACGGCCCGCCGCGGTGCCGGCCCCGCCCGCCGGGTTCACCACCACGTGGAGCGACGACTTCACCGGAGCGGCCGGCACCGGCCTGAACACCGGCACGTGGAAGTACGACACCGGACCGGGCAGCGGCTTCGGCACCGGTGAGATCGAGACGATGACCGACAGCACCGCGAACGTCTACCAGGACGGCGCGGGTCATCTCGTCCTCAAGGCGCTCCACTCGGGCTCGGACCCGCGCGCCGGCTGGACCTCCGGACGGGTCGAGACGCAGGCCGCGACGTTCGGCGCGCCCGCCGGCGGCGTCGTCATGATGCAGGCGTCGATCCAGCAGCCCAACGTGACCACCGCCAACGGGGCCGGCTACTGGCCGGCGTACTGGATGCTCGGCTCGACGCTGCGCAGCGGCACGCCGTGGCCGACGTCCGGCGAGGTCGACATCCTCGAGGACATCAACGGCCGCAGTTCGGTGTTCGGCACCCTCCACTGCGGCACGAACCCCGGCGGGCCCTGCAACGAGTCCACCGGCATCGGCAGCGGCGAGCGCGCCTGCTCCGGCTGCCAGACCGGTTACCACACCTACGCCGTGCAGATCGACCGGTCGGTGTCGCCGGAGCAGATCCGCTGGTACCTGGACGGCAACAACTACTTCACGCTGGCCGCCGACCGCGTGGACGCCACCACCTGGGCGAACGCCGTCGACCACCCGTTCTTCATCATCTTCGACCTGGCGATGGGCGGAGGGTTCCCCGACGCGTTCGGCGGCGGGCCCAACGCCTCGACCGTGTCCGGCGGCTCCCTCAACGTCGACTACGTCGCGGTCTACAACAAGGCGCCGGGCGGCGGTGGTGGCACGGGGACGAACCTGTCCCAGGGGCACACGACGACCGCCTCCTCCACCGAGGCGCCCGGCACCGCGGCGGCCAACGCCACGGACGGCAACACGGGTTCACGCTGGTCCAGCGCGTTCAGCGACCCGCAGTGGCTCCAGGTCGACCTCGGCTCGGTGCGCCGGCTCAGCCACGTCGTGCTGAACTGGGAGGCCGCCTACGGCAAGGCGTTCCAGATCCAGACGTCCAATGACGGCACGAACTGGACGACGGTCTACTCGACGACCAGCGGCACCGGGGGAGTGCAGGACCTGAGCGTCTCCGGGTCGGGCCGCTACGTGCGGATGTACGGCACCCAGCGCGGCACGGCGTACGGCTACTCGCTGTGGGAGTTCCAGGTCTTCGGCACCTGATACCTGACAGGGGGAGCGGAGTGGGCCGGGGCGCCCCGGCCCACTCCACCCCGGTCACTCCTCGGCGTCGGCGTCGGTGTCCTCAGTGTCCTCAGTGTCCTCGGTCTCCTCGGCGAGCGTCAGGAGCAGGCCGTTGAGCCGTACGACGAACTCGGCCGGGTCCTCGATGCGGGCGCCGAGCGTCAGCACCGACTGGTTGTAGAGGACGTGCGCCCAGTCGGCCAGGCGCTGTTCGTCGGCCTCCCGGTCCAGGCGGCGTACGAGGGTGTGCTCGGGGTTGATCTCCAGGATCGGGCGGCTCGGCATCCCCGAGCCCTGCATGCGGCGCATGAGGTTCATCTCGAGGTCCGGCTCGTCGGCCACGATGCAGGCCGGTGAGGTGGTCAGCCGGTTCGTGGTCCGCACGTCGGACACCTTGTCGCCGAGGGCCTTCTTCAGCCGCTCGACCAGGCCGCTGAGCTCGGTGCCGGCCTTCTCGCCCGCCTCCTTCTCGGTCTCGTCCTCCATCGCGCCGAGGTCGGAGACGCCCTGGGCGACCGACTGGAACCGCTTGCCCTCGAAGTCCGGCAGGCTCGTCACCAGCCAGTTGTCGATGGCCTGGCCCAGCAGCAGCACCTCGATGCCCTTCTTGCGGAAGATCTCCAGATGCGGGCTGCCCTTGGCGGCGGCGGGCGTCGGGGCGAGGAGGTAGTAGATCTTGTCCTGGCCCTCCTTCATCCGCGCGACGTAGTCGCCGAGGGAGGTGTCCGGCTCGTCGGTCGCGGACTTCGTGGTGGTGAACCGCAGCAGCTTGGCGATCTCGTCGCGGTTGGAGTAGTCCTCGGGCACGCCCTCCTTCAGGACGTCGCCGAACTCCCGCCAGAACGTGGCGTACTTCTCCGGCTCCTTCTCGGCCAGGTCCTTCAGCAGGCGCAGCACCTTCTTGACCGCGCTGGAGCGGATGTTGTCGACCACCCGGCTGCTCTGCAGGATCTCGCGGGACACGTTGAGCGGCAGGTCGGCCGAGTCGATGACCCCGCGGACGAACCGCAGGTAGTTCGGCATCAGCTGGCCCGTGTCGTCCATGATGAACACCCGCTGGACGTGCAGCTTCACGCCGTGGCGCGCCTCGGGCATCCACAGGTCGAACGGCGCGGTCGCCGGGACGAACAGCAGCAGGGTGTACTCATAGGTGCCCTCCATCTTGCTGTGCAGATGGGCGAGCGGGTCGGTGAAGTCGTGCGCGACGTGCTTGTAGAACTCGTTGTAGTCGGCGTCGCTGATCTCGCTCTTCGGGCGGGCCCACAGCGCGGAACCGCGGTTGACGACGGTATCCTCGCCGGCCTCCTCGCCGTCCGCCGGCATCACGATCGGCAGGCTGATGTGGTCGGAGTACTTCTGGATGATCGTGCGCAGCCGGTGGTGGTTGAGCAGGTCGTCCTCGCCCTCGCGCAGGTGCAGGACGAGCTCGGTGCCGCGCTGCGGCCGTTCGACGGTCTCCAGGGCGTACTCCCCGCGGCCGTCGGACTCCCAGCGCACGCCCTCCCCGGCGGCCTGCCCGGCGCGGCGGGTGGTCAGGGTCACCCGGTCGGCCACGATGAACGAGGAGTAGAAGCCGACGCCGAACTGGCCGATGAGCGTCGCGTCCTTGCGTTGGTCGCCGGTCAGCGCCTGGAAGAACTCACGGGTGCCGGACTTGGCGATGGTGCCGATGTTGTCCATCACCTCCTGGCGGCTCATGCCGATGCCGTTGTCGGTGATGGTGATCGTGCGTGCGTCCTTGTCGAACGCGACATGGATCCGCAGCTCTTCCTCGGTCTCGTCCTTGTCGAGACCAGGCTCGGTCAGCTGCGCGAACCGCAGCCGGTCGATCGCGTCGGAGGCGTTGGAGATCAGCTCTCGCAGGAAGATCTCCTTGTTGCTGTACAGCGAGTGGATCATCAGGTCGAGAAGCTGAACCACCTCGGCCTGAAAGCTGTACGTCTCCTGTTGCGTCGGCGCGCTCATCGGGTACTCCTGCTCCCTGCGTCAACTCGTCCCCGGCCCGCGCGGGAGGCCGCGCGGCACCGTCCAAAGGCAAGGTCTCAGCGTAGCGAGATCCGCTTCGTCCCCGCGTCAGCCGACCAGTTTCGGCGGCGTGATCGGAAGGTCGCGCACCCGCCGTCCGGTGGCGTGGTGCACGGCGTTGGCGATGGCGGCGGCGGTGCCGACGATGCCGATCTCCCCGATGCCCTTGGAGCCCATCGGGTTGAGGTGGGGGTCCTCCTCCTCGATCCACACCGCGTCGATGTCCCGGACGTCGGCGCAGGCGGCCACGTGGTACTGCGCGAGGTCGCGGTTCAGGAAACCGCCGCCCCGCTCGTCCACGACCGTCCGCTCCATCAGGGCCATGCCCATGCCCATCGTCATGCCGCCGATGAACTGCGAGCGCGCCAGCTTCTCATCCAGGATCCGCCCGGCGGCGAACACGCCGAGCAGCCGCGGCACGCGGACCTCACCGGTGTCGAGGTCCACCCGCACCTCGGCGAACTGCGCGCCGAACGCGTGCCGGGAGAAGCCGGCGTCGGCCTCGACGTCCTCGGTGGTGTCGGCGGTGCCGCGCTCACCGTTCTTCAACAGCGCCTCGCAGGCCCGTACGACCGCCGAGCCCCACGACGCCGTCCCCATCGAGCCGCCCGCGAGCGAGGCGCGCGGCAGCGCGCTGTCGCCGATCTGGACGCGCACGCGCTCCGGGGCGGCCCCCAGAGTCTCGGCCGCGATGCCCGTCAGCACCGTACGGGCGCCGGTGCCGATGTCGGCGGCGGCGATCCGAATGACGAAGTCGCCGTCCTCGACCATGGCGTCGGCCATGGACGCCATCCGCCGCGCGGGATACGTGGAGGCGGCCACGCCCGTGCCGACGAGCCACCGCCCGTCGAGCCGGATCCCGGGCCGGGGGTCACGCCCCTCCCAGCCGAACCGGCGGGCGCCCTCCCGCAGGCAGGCGACCAGGTTGCGGGAGCTGAACGGCAGGCCGTTCTCGGGGTCGGCGTCGGGCTCGTTGCGCACCCGCAGCTCGATCGGGTCGATGCCGGCGGCGATCGCCAGCTCGTCCATGGCCGACTCCAGCGCGAACATGCCGGGGCACTCACCGGGTGCCCGCATCCACGACGGCGTGGGCACGTCGAGGCGGACGAGCCGGTGGGTCGTCAGGCGGTTCGGCGCCGCGTACATGACCCGCGTGGGCGTGGCGGTCTGCTCGGCGAACTCCACAAGCGTCGAGGACTGCTCGACGGCCTCGTGGCTGATCGTGGTCAGCCGCCCCTCGGCGTCCGCGCCGAGCCGGACGCGCTGGATGGTGGGCGTGCGGTAACCGGTGACGTCGTACATCTGCTGCCGGGTCAGCGCCAGCTTCACCGGGCGCCCCGCGGCCCGCGCCGCGAGCGCCGCGAGGATCGCGTTCGGGCGCGTGGTGCCCTTGGAGCCGAAGCCGCCCCCGACGTGCGGCGCGACCACCCGTACCCGCTCCGGCGGCAGGCCGAGCACGCCCGCGATCGTGTCGCGGTCGTCGGCGGAGCCCTGGGTCGAGTCGTAGAGCGTCAGGTCGCCGTTCTCCTCCCAGACGGCCATCGTGGCGTGCGGCTCCATCGGGTTGTTGTGCAGCGTGGGCGTCGTGTAGGTCGCGTCGACGGTGACCTCCGCGCCGGCGAACCCGGCCTCGACGTCGCCCCGCCGGGTCTCGGCCGGGAACCCCGGGTTGACCGTCTCCGGGGTGTACAGACCGGGGTGGTCCGCCCGCAGCAGCACGTCGTGCGGCCCGGCGTCGTAGACGATCCGCACGCCGTGTTCGGCGGCCTCCCGCGCCGTCTCCGGCGTGCGCGCGACGACCGCCGCGACGAGCTGCCCGCGGTAGGCGACCCGGTCGCTCTGGAACAGCGCGAGCTCGGGATCCTCCCGGGAGCCGAGCTCCGGCGGATCCGCGCAGGACAGCACGGCCAGCACCGCCGGTGTCGCGAGGGCGTCGGTCGCGTCGATCGAGCGGATCCGCCCGCGGGCGATCGACGCCTGGACGGGATGGACGTACGCGACGTCCTCGGCCGGGTACTCGAACGCGTACCGCGCGCGGCCGGTGACCTTGTCGCGTCCCTCGATGCGGTTCATCTGAATCCTCCGCGAAGACCCCGCCCTTCAGCGCGGGGAGGAATCGGACCCCTGCGGAGCAGGGCGGGATCGCCGGTGCCGGACCTACGGCGCGAGCCGTGCGAATCTCCCACGGTCACGAGGGGAGAGGTCACGAGACCAGTTCCTGCAGGGTCCGGACGATCAGGTTGCGGGCGAGCGGCACCTTGTAGGCGTTGCGCGGCAGCGGCCGCGCCTCGGCCAGCTCCTCCTCGGCCGCCCGGATGAACTCCTCCTCCGTCGCCGGGGCGCCCCGGAGCACCGCCTCGGCCCGCTCGGACCGCCACGGCGCGTGGGCGACG
>NZ_JBHLZP010000408.1:7308-7640 GCF_042429965.1 Actinoallomurus acaciae | reverse complement strand
GGGCACCCTCGCGGCCCCGATCCTCCACCCCACTCCCGGTACGCGGTCTCGGCGCGGAGCGATCCCGGGCACCCTCGCGGCCCCGATCCTCCACCCCACTCCCGGTACGCGGTCTCGGCGAGGTCGTGCCACCGCGTGCCCGGCGGCGGGGAGTCGCCGCTCGCGTCTCCTCCCCGTGCTCCGTCCGGTCGCCGCGCACGTCCGCGTCCCGGCCGGGCCGGGTGCCGTGGCGGTGGGCGCCGTCGTGTTCCGGCGTCCTTCCGAGCGGCCCCGGCCGCGCGTCGTCGGGAAGGGTGCCGAACTGCGCCGGCAGTTTGCGGAAGTGCCGGGGA